>CAXGVP010000035.1:0-12337 GCA_964013055.1 uncultured Albimonas sp. | reverse complement strand
GCGGGCGGCATCGCCCCGGCGGCGATCGCCCTTCTCGCCGTTCAGCGGGCCGCGGCCCTCGCCGATATCCGCCGGTCGATCCCGGCGGGGTCCAGGGGGCGCCGCCCTGCGCGCCGGGGTGGCGGCGGCGCGTGGGGGCGCTACAGTCTCCGCCCATGGCGACGTTGCTGATCATCCACCATTCGCGCACCGGCGGCAGCCGCCAGATGGCGCAGGCCGCCGCCGAGGCCGCAGGCGAGGAGACGCCCACCCTCCTCAAGACCGCGGCCGAGGCCGGTCCTCGGGACCTGCTGGAGGCCGACGGCTACCTGTTCTGCGCGCCCGAGATGCTGGCCGCGATCTCCGGCGTGATGAAGGACTTCTACGACCGCTGCTATTACGACGTGCTGGGCCGGATCGAGGGCCGCCCCTACGCGCAGATGATCTGCGCCGGCTCCGACGGCGAGAACGCCGCCCGCCAGACCGCCCGCATCGCCACCGGCTGGCGCCTGCGCGAGGTGCAGCCCCCCCTTATCGTGTGCACCCACGCCCAGACCCCCGAGCGGATCCTGGCCGAGAAGACGATCCCCGAGCCCGAGCTCGCCCGCTGCCGCGACCTCGGCGCCGCCCTCGCCGCCGGCCTCGCCATGGGCGCCTTCTGAGCGCGGGCGACCCGACGCCCTGAGCATCTCGCGACCCGCGAGCCTCGCATCCGCCTCGGGGCGAGGGGCGAGGGGCGAGGGGCGACCGGAGGCGCGGCGGAACAGGCGAACGTCGGCGAAAGCACGGCCCGACGGCCGCATGCCCGACAAGGCCGTCGGGCCGCGGCGCGCCAACCCGACGGACGGGCGGAGGCCGCGCGGCCAGCGGGGGGAGAGGCCCTCTGCGCGGGCCGGGCGGGCCCGCGCAGAGGGGCGGCGCGGGGGAGGGCTCAGGCGCGGGAGACGGCGCCGCGCTCGATCAGCAGGGTCTCGTCGGCCACGTCGTCCAGCAGCTTGGGCGAGCTCTCGGTGACCAGCACCGCGATCTCGGGCCGGTGGTCGCGCAGGCGGGCCAGCGTGCGGGCATAGTCGAGCGCCAGCGCGGGGGCGAGGCCCTGGAAGGGCTCGTCGAGGAACAGCACCCGGTCGGCCACCATCAGCGCCCGGCCCAGCGCCACCATCTTGCCCTGCCCGCCGGAGACGCCTCCGCCGGGGCGGTCCTTGAGCGTCGCGAGCTGGGGGAGGAAGGCGTAGACCTCTTCGAGCCGGCGCCTGCGCTCGGGCGCCGGCAGGTCGAGGGCCAGCGCCGGCAGCAGGATGTTGTCCTCGATGGAGAAGCCCGCGATCAGGCGGCGGTCTTCGGGAGCGTAGCCGATGCCCAGGCGCGCGCGCTCGTGGGAGGGGAGGTCCTGGATCTCCCGCCCGTCCAGCGTGACGCGGCCGCCCTCGCGGGGCAGCAGGCCCATGATGGCGCGCAGCGTGGTGGTCTTGCCCGCACCGTTGCGCCCGATCAGGACCGAGCGGACGCCGGCCTTCAGCTCGAAGCCGAGGTTGCGCAGGACCTTCACGCCCGCGATCTCGACCGACAGGTTCTCGACGACCAGCATCTCAGGCCCCCACCACGCTTTTCAGGACCCGCGGGTCCTTCATCACCTCGGAGGGCTTGCCCTCGGCCATCACCGTCCCGCTGTCCCAGACCACCACGCGGTCGGCGTAGGTCTCGACGATCTCCATGTCGTGCTCGACGAAGAGGGCGGTGACGCCTTGCGCGCGCATCGCGGTCATCAGCGTATCCATCAGTGGGAAGCGCTCCAGCGCCGAGACGCCCGAGGTCGGCTCGTCCAGCAGCAGCAGGCGGGGCTTGAGGGCCATCGCCACCGTCACGTCGGCCAGCTTGCGCAGCCCCTCGGGCAGGGCGCCGGCCATCGCCTCGGCGTGGTCGGAGAGCTTCAGGAGGTCCAGCAGGGCCATCGCCTCGGCCCGGTAATCGGGACGGTCCAGCGGGCTGAACGCCTGCCAGATGCCGCGGTGGGCGGCGAGCGCCAGCATCACGTTCTCGATCACCGTGTGCTCGGTGAACAGCTGCGGGATCTGGAAGGCGCGGGCGATGCCCTTGCGCGCGATCCGGCGCGGCGCCATGGCGGTGATCGGCTTGCCGTCGAGCCAGACCTCCCCCGCCACCGGCCGCACGTAGCCGGTGCACAGGTTGAGGAAGGTGGTCTTGCCCGATCCGTTGGGGCCGATGATGGCGACGAACTCGCCCTCGTCGATCGAGAGGTTCACGCCGTCGGCCGCCTTCACGCCGCCGAAGGCGACCTCCAGGTTCTCGGCTTTCAGAAGCGCGCTCACAGCTCGGTCTCCCCGCGATGGTCCTTCGCGCCGGCGGCGGATTCGATCAGGCCGAAGAGGCCGCGCGGAAGGAAGAAGATCACCGCCAGCAAGGCGACGCCGACGATCAGGTTCCAGGCCTCGGCCGCATAGCCGACGGCGACGGTGTGGATCAGCTCGAGGAAGATCGAGCCGACGAACGGGCCCGCGATGCCGGCGATCCCGCCGAGAACCGCGGTGAGGACCAGGTGGCCGCTCTCGGTCCAGAAGGCATACTCAGGAAGGACATGGCCGATGGCGACGGCGGCGATGGCGCCCCCGATGCCGGCGAGCGCGGCCGAGATCGTGTAGGCCGCCAGCAGCGTCGACCAGGCCGAGACGCCGAGGTATTCCAGCCGCACCTCGTTGGTGTGCACGGCCGCGAGCGCCTGGCCCAGCGGGCTTTTCAGGTAGCGATGCACCAGCCAGCCGACGACGGCGAGCAGCGCCAGCGCGATGTAGTAGAGCGCCTGGTCGAACTGGGCCTTGTCGAGCTGCATCCCCAGCAGGGTCGGCACGTCGACGCGCAGCCCGTCGGTGCCCCCGGTGATCGAGTAGAGCTTGGAGGCCAGCGCATAGGCGACCATCGAGACGGCGAGGTTGAGCATGGCGAAGAAGATCGCCCGGTAGCGCACCAGGAAGGCGCCGACCAGCAGCCCCGCCAGCGCCGAGACGGCGACGGCGAAGGGCAGCAGCAGAAGGAAGTCGTTGATGCCCATGGCCTGCGCCATGAAGGCGGCGGCATAGGCGCCGACGGCGAAGAACATCGCGTGGCCGAGCGAGATCAGCCCCGCCCGGAGCAGCAGCGCCACGCCCAGCGCGGCGAAGCCCTTGGCCACCGCGACGGTGAGCACGAACTGCAGGTAGGGGGCGGCGAGGGGGGCCAGCGCCAGCAGGACCAGGCCTGCGGCGAGGATGAGGGGAAGCGCGCGCATCAGATCCTCCGCGTCGCGCCCGTGCCGAACAGCCCGTAGGGACGGACCAGCAGCACGGCGAGCATGACAAGGTAAGGCGCCACGGCGTCGAGCGCGGGCGCGTAGTAGATCGCCAGGACCTTGGCGAGGGCGACGATGACCGAGGCGACGGCGGCGCCCTCGACCTGGCCCAGCCCGCCGATGGCGGCGACGGCGAAGGCCAGCACCATGGTGTCCGCCCCCAGCCCCGGCGCGACGCCGGTGGTGGGGGTGGCGAGCGCGCCGCCGAGCGCCGCCAGCAGCACGCCCAGGGTGAAGGCGATCATGAACATCCGGTTGGTGTCGATGCCCATGGCCTGGCTGACCTCGCGGTCGGCAACCACGGCTGCGAGCAGCTTGCCGATGCGCGAGCGGCGGATGAAGACGCGCAGGCCGATCAGCACCGCGATCGCCACCGCGATCAGGGCGAGCTGGTAGTTGAGATAGACGATGCCGCCGATCTCGGAGATGCCCAGCAGCGCCATCGGGGTGTCGGCGTAGATCGACTGCACCCCGAAGACCATGCGCTGCAGATCCTCGAGGATCAGGAACAGGCCGAAGGTGACGAGGACCTGGACGGCCTCGGATTTTCCATAGGTCCAGCGGATCAGGGTGCGCTCGATCACGGGGCCGAAGAGCAGCGCCACGAAGGCGGCGGAGAGGACCAGCGCCGGGAAGGTCAGCCAGGAGGGAAGGCCCGCGGCGACGATCCACAGGCCGACCGAGGCGGCGACATAGGCGCCGATGGAATAGAGCGAGCCGTGGGCGACGTTGAGGATGCGCAGCACGCTGAACACCAGCGTCAGGCCGACGGCCACGAAGAAGATCAGCGCCGCGTTGGCGAGCGCGTCCACGAAGAGAGGTATGAGCGTCTGAAGCATGGGGCTCGTTGGTCTGTCGGCGGCGGGCGTGGCGAGAGGGGCGGGCGGCGCGCGGAGCGGCTCGGGCGGCCCTCGCGTCGGCTGCGCCTCCGCATCGCCCCGCCCGGCCGTCCCCCTTGCGGGGCCTCGGGCGGGCGGGGCGAGGGAGACGCAGGCTCCGGGGCGCGCCGGCACGCGCTCCCCGGGCGCGTCTTACTCGTAGGAGCCGGGCTTGGGCATCGAGGCCAGGAACTCCGGCGTCAGGGAGCCGATCCAGGCGATGGGATCCTCGCCCAGCGGGGGCAGCATCTTGGCGCCCTCGTAGCGGGCCATGTCGGTCATCACCAGCTTGCCGTCGACTTTCGCCACGGTGCCGACCAGCTGGTCGACGACGCCGTCGTTATCCTCGCGGAAGGTCATCTCGCCGGTCATCGTGGTGGTGGACATGCCCTCCAGCGCGGCAGCGAGCTGCTCCTTGGAGGGCCACTCGACGTTGTTGACCTCGATGGCCTTCTCGTAAGCGGCCTTCATCACCAGGAAGGCGTTGGCCATCTTCACCGAGGGGAACACCGGGTCGGCGTCGAACTTGGCGCGGTAGGCCTCGGCGAAGGGGGCGGCGAGGCCGATCTCCTGCGCGTCGGGGGACATCCAGTAGCCGTCGCCCAGCACGCCGACGATCGAGCCCTCGGGGACGTCGACGCTCTGCAGCGCGGACTCGCCCAGCGCGAAGACGCCGACGGAGGAGCGGAACAGCCCGCGCGGGGCGGCCTGGCGGATGAAGTTCTCCAGATCCCCGCCCCACATGTTGGAGAAGATCACGTCCGGACGCGCGGCCGAGAGGCGCGAGATCTCGGTCTGGAAGGTCGAGGAGCCCAGCTTGGGGAACAGCTCGGCCACGATCTCGACGCCGGGCTTCACGGCCTCGAGGGTCGCCTTGACGATCTCGGCGGCGTCATGGCCGAAGGAATAGTCGGGGTTGATGATCGCCACGCGGCTGACGTCCGGGTTCTTGTCCAGGAAGTAGAGCGCGTAGGCCATGAACTCGGCGATGGTGTTGCCGTTGGGGCGGTAGAAATACTGGTAGTCGTTGCCGAGGTAGAGCTGGTGCGTGTCGCAGTTCCAGCCGATCGTGGGCATGGCCAGCTGGTCGGCGATCGGGGCCAGCGCCAGGCAGTTGCCCGAGCTCAGCGCCGCGATCATGAAGCCGTAGGCCGGATCCTCGGACAGGCGGCGGTATTCCGAGATCACGCCCTCGGCGCCCTGCGCCTCGTCGACGTAGGTGGCCGAGACCGGCACGCCGGCGACGCCGCCGTCGGCGTTGATCATGTCGATGATCACCTCGGCGCCCTGGCGGCCGGGCATGCCGTAGGCGGCGGGGCCGCCGGACATGAAGGTGAAGACGCCGAGATCGAGCGACTCGGGCTTGTCGTCGGCCGCAGCGGCGCCGGCGGCCAGCAGGGCGGCCGCGGCCGCGATCGGTTTCATCATGGAGGTCTTGCGCATTCTCTCACCCCTGTCGGCGCCGGGCTGGCGCGTGGATCGGTTGCGGACGTCCCCGCGCCGCGCCCCGCATCTTCCCGGCTGTCTCTCCCGGGTTCGGATCAGGGCGGCCCGTTAAAACGTCTTGTGATATTTCACATAGTGTTTATAGAATCGCCGCTGTCAAGACACATCACGGGCGAGAGGCGACGACCTTGCCGCTTGCGGCGGCTCCCCGGGCGCCGGCGCCGCGAAGGCAGGCAGAATCCCGCCGCTCCACGCCCCTGCCGACAGGAAGGACCCCCATGGGCTGCACGCTTCGAATCACCTCCCGCGAGGGCGAGCGCACGCTCGACTTCGCGCCCTCCGCCCTGGTGATCGCGGGCTGGGCCGGCCGCGACCGGGAGGCCATGGAGCATCACATCGCCGAGCTCGAGGCGCTGGGCGTGCCCCGCCCGAAGGAGACGCCGACCTTCTACCGCGTCTCCGCCTCCCGCCTGACCACCGCCCCCGTGATGGAGGCCATCGGCGAGGCGTCCTCGGGCGAGGTGGAGCCCGCGATCTTCGCCCATGACGGCGCGCTCTACGTCGGCGTCGGCTCGGACCACACCGACCGCGAGGCGGAGACCCACGGCGTCGCGCTGTCCAAGCAGATGTGCGACAAGCCGGTGGCCTCGGAAGCCTGGCCCTTAGAGGAGGTCGCCGACCACTGGGACAGCCTGATCCTGCGCTCCTGGATCGTGGAGAACGGCGAGAAGGTCCTCTACCAGGAGGGTCCGATGACCGGCCTGCTGGACCCGCGCGACACCATCGCGCGCTTCGCGGGCGAGGCCGGGCTGGCCGACGGGACCGCGATGCTCTGCGGCACGATGCCGGCCAAGGGCGGCATCCGCCCGTCGGGGACCTTCATCGCGGAGATCGAGGACCCGGTGCTTTCCCGCAGGATCACGTTCCAATATGAGATCGTGACCCTGCCCATCGCGGGGTGAGTCAATTTCGTGCAGATTTCCTGAATGACCCTGTCTTCGTCCGCCCCCCTCGAGGCGCCCCCCTCTGGCAAGCGCGTGTCCCTGCGTGACCGCGCCTATGCCGAGATCAAGCGCCGGATCGTGACGACCGAGCTCAAGCCCGGCGAGGCGGTGACGGTCACCGACCTCGCCGACGCGCTGGGCTTCGGCCGCACGCCGGTGATTCAGGCCGTCGACCGGCTGATGATCGACGGGCTGGTCGAGGTGATGCCCCGCAAGGGCGTGGTGGTCAGCCCGGTGTCGCTGGACGAGCTGGTGGAGATCATCGAGATCCGCCTGCTCAACGAGGGCCAGGCCGCCCGCTGGGCGGCCGAGCGGGCCTCCGCCGCGCTGATCGAGGAGATGCGGGCGAACCTGGAGGGGCTGAAGGCCGCCACCCAGGCCCGCGACCTGGAGAAGCTCATCGAGCTGGATCGCGCCTTCCACCGGCTGATCACGCAGGGGGCGGGGAACTCGATCCTGGCGGAGATCCTGGGCAACCTGCACGACCGCTCCTCGCGGTTCTGGGCGATGTCGCTGAACGTGCCCCGCCATGACGCGCGGGTGATCGAACAGCATACGGCGATCATCGAGGCGATCGCCGCCCACGACCCCGACCGGGCCGAGCAGGCGGTGCGCGACCATGCCGCCGCCTTCCAGCAGAACCTGGTCAGCCAGGTGCTGAAGGTCCGCTCCTGAGCCCATCGCGCCCCGGCGCGGCGGTCTGAAACCGGCCAGCGGCCACGCGCGCCCCGGGCTTGACCCGGGGCCTCTCGCGGCCCGACGCCGGCGCCCTCCGCAGGCGTGGGAGAGGCCCCGGGTCAAGCCCGGGGCGCCCTCTTGTCCGGCCCGGCGCCTCAAGCGGCCAGCGTCGCCTCGACCGCGCGGGCCACGGCCAGCAGCCGCCGGTCGCCCATCGTCGGCCCCATCAGCATCAGCCCCACCGGCAGCCCCGCGACCGGCAGCGGGACCGAGATCGCGCAGCGGTCGAGGAAGTTGCCCACCGTCGGGTTGCGCAGCGCCAGCAGGTTGGCCGAGCCGTACCACGCCTCGTCCCCGTCCAGCTCCGCGATCAGCGGCGCCTCCATCGGGGTCGTGGGCATCAGCACCGCGTCGAAGGGGGCGCTGGCGGCGTCGGCGGTGGCGATGATCTCGGCGCGGGTCGCGAGCAGGGCCTCGTATTCGCCGGGCTCCAGGCTCTCGCCCTTGAGGATGCGGATGCTGACGCGGGGGTCGTAACCCTCGCGCTTTCGGTCCAGAAGTTCGCGGTGGATCGCCAGCGCCTCGGCGGCGACGATGCCGCCGCGGGCGTTCAGACCCGGCAGGCGGTCGAGGTCGGGCAGGGTCAGCGGGACCAGGGTCGCCCCCGCCGCCTCCAGCGCCTTCAGGCCGGCCTGGTAGGCGGCCGAGACATGGGGGGTCATGTCGCCGGTCACGTAATTCTCCAGCACCCCGAAGCGCAGGCCCGAGAGGTCCGGCACGTCCGCGGCGCCGTCCAGCGCCTCGCCCGCCAGCACCGAGTCGACCAGCGCGCAGTCCTCGACGGTCCGGGCCAGCGGGCCGATGGAGTCCAGCGTCTGCGACAGCGGGAAGGCGCCTGCGGTGGGAACCCGCCGGGCGGTCGGCTTGAACCCGACCAGGCCGTTCCAGGCCGCAGGGATCCGGCAGGAGCCGCCGGTGTCCGTGCCCAGGCCCATCGCGGCCATGCCCTCGGCCACCGAGACCGCGGCGCCCGAGGACGAGCCCCCCGGCGCGTGCCGCCGGTCAGGCCCGCTGCCGGGCGTGCCGTAGTGGGGGTTCAGGCCGAGACCCGAGTAGGCGAACTCGGTCATGTTGGTGTGGCCCATGACCACCATGCCCGCCTCGCGCAGCCGCGCCACCGCGGGCGCGTCCGCGCGCGCCGGCGGCGCATCCGCCAGCACCTTCGAGCCGGCCGTGGTAACCTTGCCCTCGAGGTCGAACAGCACCTTCACCGACACCGGAACGCCCGCGAGCGGCGAGGGCGCCTGCCCCGCCGCCCGCAGCGCGTCCATCCGCTCGGCCGTCGCCACCGACCGCTCGGGGTCGATCATCGTGAATACCCGGTCGCCCTGCCCCTCGGGGTCGAGGATCCGGTCGAGCGCCTCGCGAACGAGGGCGACCGACGTGGTCTCCCCCGCCTCGAGCGCGCGCGAGAGCGCGGCGAGCGTCTTCATTTGCTCTCGTCGTAGTAGTGCAGCTCCAGCAGCACGCAGCCCTTTTCGGACTTGAAGGGCCCGTGCACCGCCCCCGGCGGACGGCAGGCGTAGGTGTGGGGCTGGAAGCTCTCGCCGCCCTCGCCGTTCTCGTCGTTGCCGACCGTCAGGTCGCCTTCGACGAGGTAGACCTCCTCCCAGTAGTCATGGACGAAGGGTTTCGTCGTGTAGCAGCCCGGCTCGAAGCGCAGCAGGCGGGTGCGGAAGCCGGTCTTGTTCTCCTCGTCGAGCAGGCCCGAGAGGATCTTCTGCTGGATCTCCTTGGGGTAGCCCGGGGGCGAGGCCCAGCCGTCGGTTCCCATGTCGATGGGGTAGAACTCGTCATGCGTCTTGGGGATGGCCATCATTTCAGGTCCTCACTCGGCGGCGGTCTTGATCTGGGCGAGCTCGTCGTCCAGCGAATAGGAATCCAGCATCCGGTCCACCAGGCCCGTGCAGCGGTCCCAGTCGAAGGTGCGGAAGGCGTGGCCCTTGGTCACGAAGGTCGCGCCGGCATAGAACATCTCGTACTGCGTGTGGCGCGAGGCGAACTCGGAGCCCACCGCGTCCCAGGCCAGCTTGAAGAATTTCACGCGGCCCTCGGACGAGGTCGTGGGGGACTGCTGGGTCTTGCCGATCAGCGCCCGCATCTCCGGGTTGGCGAAATCCGCGATCGAGGACGGCAGCATGATCAGCCCGCCGCCGGCGAGATCCCGCAGGGTCCCGATGACGCCGTTGTACATCTGCTGGGTCAGCACCTGCGCGGTGTAGAGCGTGTTGCGGTCGGGAATGAAGTATTCCCCGCGCTGCGTCCCCTTGGCCTCCATCGCATGCACCAGCGCATCGACCATGCCGCACTGGGCGGCGAGCTGGCCCAGCGTCTCGCGCACCTGGGGGAAGGCGATGACGCCGTTGGTCTCGGCGGTCTTGCGCGCGATGCCCAGCAGGAAGCGCATCTTCACCATCAGGCGGATCTGCGCCTGGTAGTTCTGGTAGACATGCGCGGGCGTGGCGTGGAACTGCTTGCCGACCATGGCGGTGTCGCGGTCCACGAACACGCGATCCCACGGCACCTTCACGTCGTCGAAGTAGAGCACCGCGTCGTTCTCGTCGAAGCGGCTCGCCAGCGGGTTGTCGAAGACCGAGGTCGCGGCGGCCTCGTAGGACTTCCGCGACAGGATCTTCAGCCCCTTGGCGTTCATCGGGATCGCGAAGGAGACGGCGTAGGGCTCCTCGCCCTCGCGCATCGGCTGGATGCAGGTGACGAAGACCTCGTTGGCCAGGATCCCGCCGGTGGCGAGCATCTTGGCGCCGCGGATGGTCAGCCCCTCGGCGTCCTCATCGACCACGCCGGCGGTCAGGAACGGGTCCGCCTGCTCGGCCGCGGTCTTGGAGCGGTCGGCCTGCGGGTTGATGATCACGTAGGTGAGGTAGAGCTCCTCGTCCCGCGCGTAGCGGTAGTAGCCCTCCAGCGCCTTCGCCCGCTCGGGGTTGTAGTCCTGGAACACCTCGCGGCCCATGTAGAGGCCGGCGATGCAGGAGGCGACGTGGTCGGGCGCGCGGCCCATGAAGCCGCCGTGCAGCTCGGTCCAGGCCTCCAGCGCCTTCCGGCGCTCGACCAGGTCGGCGTAGGATTTCGGCAGCTCCCAGATGCGGTTGGCCCGCGCCGTGCCGTCGCCGCCCTCGGCTTCGGGGATGACGTAGGTCATCAGCTCCCGCTGCTCGGGCGCGCTCTGGAAATCGTAGATCGCGGCCATCGAGGCGATGGCGTTGCGGAAGGCGGGGTGCGTGGTGACGTCGCCGGCCTCGGCGCCGTCGATGAACACCTGGCGGCCGTCCTGCAGGCTGCGGATGTGCTGTTCGCCGGTCTTGAGCATGGGTCGCGCTCCTCGGGAGGGATCAGTAGTGGATGGGGAGGGGCCAGTCGGCGGGACCGACCTCCCCCGGATGCAGCGCCCCGTAGCGCCCGCCGGCGAAGAGCAGCGGCTTGCGGTCGGGGTCATGGGCGTGGCGGACGACCTCGGCGAGGAACAGCCGGTGGTCGCCGCCGGGATGGATGGCGTGGGGGCGGCACTCGAACACCGCCGCGGCGCCGGAGAGGAGGGGCGCGCCGACGACCCCGGTCTCCGAGGGCAGGCCCGCCCACTTGTCGCCGCCGGGGCGGGCGAAGCGGTTCGACAGGTCCTGCTGGCTCTCGGCCAGGACGTGGATCGCGTAGCCCGTCGCGCGCTCCCACAGCGGCAGGCTCAGGGCGCGGTCGTCGATCGAGAACAGCACCAGCGGCGGGGTCAGCGACAGCGAGTTGAACGAGCTCATGGTCATGCCCAGGGCCTCGTCGTCGACGCGGGCGGTGACCACGCAGACGCCGGTGGCGAAGCGGCCCAGCGCCGCGCGAAAGGCGCGGGGGTCGAGGGCGGTCGCGGTCGCGGTCACTTGCTCCCCTCCCCGGCGCCGGCGCCCTCGGCGATCAGGTAGTCGGAGAGGCGGACGGCCTGCTCGGCGCTGTCGCGCAGCTCGGCGGCGAGGGTCTGCATCACGCCGAAGGTCTCTTCCGAGAGCGGCTCGAACAGCTGGTCGTTGATCTCGCGCTGCACCGGGGCGAGGCGGCGCAGCAGCTCGGCCCCGTGTGCGGTGACGGTCAGGATCACCCGGCGGCGGTCCTCGTCCGAGGGGCGCTTGTCGAGCACGCCGGCCTGCACCAGGCGCCCCGTCTCCTGGGTGACGAAGGCGGGCGAGAGGGCCAGGTGGTCGGCCACCTGGCGCACGCCGACGCCGGCGCCGCCCTGCAGGTGCTGGATGGTGATCAGGATCGTGTACTGCGGCGGGGTCAGGCCGATGAAGGCGGCGAACCGGGCGCGCACCTGCTCCAGCCGGGCCGAGAAGGCCAGCAGGTTGTGCAGCATCCGCCGGAACGCCGCGTCGTCGCCCTGCGCGCCCAGCAGGGCGGGGCGGCTAGCCGTCAGCATCTCTTCGCGTGTCGCCATGACTGGATCGTCCTGTGATATTTCACGAGATATGCTGAGGCGAGATAGTTAAGTTGTCAAGCTATTTTGGCGGCCCGGCGCAGACGGTCCGTCCCCGCGGACGGACGATCGCCGCCCGCCGAGCCGCGTTTCGCCGCTCCCGGCCATGCTTCCGACGATTTGCCCTGCCAGGAAGGGATCCGAGCGCCCTCGCCCCCCAGCGAGGCGGCGGTTCGCGGCGAGGACGGCCGGAGGGCCGGGCCGGCGGCGGGCCGCGCCGCTCGGTCGCCTGTCGTCGCGCACGCGCGTCGGATTGATGGCGAATGCGGCTGGTTCCCGGGCGGCCGAGGTCACATGTAACGACCCTCGGCGCGGCGCGCGGGACGACGACGCCCGGGGCACGGGCGGCGGGACGAGCGCCCGGGACACGGGCGGCGGGACGAGCGCCCGGGACACGGGCGGCAGGACGAACGCCCGGGGCACGGGCGGCAGGACGAACGCCCGGGGCACGGGCGGCAGGACGAACGCCCGGGGC
>CAXGVP010000034.1:0-12339 GCA_964013055.1 uncultured Albimonas sp. | reverse complement strand
AAGCGACCCCCGAAGGGGGCTTGTCCTTGACCCCTCCGGCCGAGTCGCTCAGGCATCAAGCAGCGAGAGACGGCTCCGGAGAACAGGCGCGCCCCCTGTTCTTGGGTGAGTCAGGAGCGTCCTTCCCCGCGAAGCGGATCCCCGAGCGAGCCCCGCCTCGCGAGGCTCGCCCCATGCGCCCGTCAGGGCATGTAGGCTCCGCCGTTCACCCACAGCACCTGACCGGTCATGAAGCCGCTGTCCGGCCCCAGCAGGAAGCGGATGGGTCCTGCGATGTCGTCGGCCACCGCGACGCGGCCCATCGGCGTCACCCGCTTGTGGAAGTCGAGGTCGACGATCGAGTCGCCGCTCTCGTCCGAGCGGCCCGCCCCCCCGCGGATGAAGCCCGTGTCCACCACCGCCGGCCCCACCGCGTTGACCCTCAGCTTGGGCGCGCATTCCAGCGCCAGCGTCTTGGTCAGCGCGATCACGCCGGCCTTGGACATCGCGTAGGGTCCGAAGCCCGGCCGGATGAACTGGCCGAGCCCCGACGAGATCAGCACCATCGATCCGCCCTCGCGCATCAACGGCAGGATCGCCTTGGCGGCGATCCACTGGCCGCGGAGGTTGCCCTCGATCACCTCGTCGAAATGCTCGGTGGGGATCTCGGTCACCGGCTTGATCACCGCGTTCCAGCCGGCGAGGTTGACGAAGCCGTCCACCCCCTCGGGCCAGATCCGCGCGACTTCGGCCATCGCGTCGGCGACGGCGGCCTGCGAGGTCACGTCGATGTCGACGCCCGGGCAGTCCTGCGGATGCGCCTCCAGCGAGGCGGGCAGGTCCAGCACCACCACCTCGTCGCCCTGCGCCAGCAGGGAGGAGACCAGCGCCCGGCCGATGCCGCCGGCGCCGCCCAGCACGGCGATGCGGCTCATGCGTTCAGGCTTTCGCGGGAAGGGAAGGTCATGGGGGTTCCTTTCACAGATAGACGGGACGCCAGTGGTCGCCGACGCGCTCGGGGCGGAAGCCCGTGGCGCCGCGCAGGTGCACCGGCAGGATCATGCCGCCCGCGCCCTCGGCCTGCTCGAGCATGGCGCGGCGGGTCAGGGCGGCCTGAACGGGATCGGAGCAGAAGGCCGACGACCAGTCGGGCTTTCGCAGCTGAACGGGGGAATGCAGGGCGTCGCCGCAGAAGATCGCCGTCCCGCCGGGATATTTCAGCGAGAGCCCCATCTGCCCCGGCGTGTGGCCGGGCAGGGCGATCAGCGACAGGCCGGCGGTCAGCTCGAACCCCTCGTCGACGGGCTCGGCGAGGCCGGCTTCCACCACCGGCTTCACGGAATCGGCGAAGAGGCCGTGGTTCGCCTCGCCCGGTGCGCGGGCCTCCTCGGCGGTCCAGTGGTCGAGCTCGGCCCGGCCCATCACGTAGCGGGCATTCGGAAAAGTGGGGACCCAGCGGCCGTTCTCCAGCCGCGTGTTCCAGCCGGCGTGGTCGGCGTGCAGATGGGTGCACATCACCACGTCCACGTCCTCGGGCCGCACGCCCGCCGCCGCCAGCCGGTCGAGGTATCCGGTGTCGCGCCGCTCATGCCAGTCGGGGCGCTTGGGGCGGTGCTTGCACTCGCCCACGCAGGTGTCGACGAGGATCGTCAGGCCGCCGATGCGCAGCAGGTGGCTCTGCACTCCCAGCAGCACCTCGCCGGCGGCGAAGTCGAGAGAATGCGGCTCCAGCCACTCCCGCGCGTCGTCCAGCTCGCCCAGCGTGGCATCCGGAAAAATCATCGTCAGCGGCAGGCGGAAGGGGTCGATGTCCACGATCCGCTCGATGGTGGCGGCGCCGAGGGTCAGCATGGTCGGGGATCTCCTTCCGCGAGGGGCCCGGCGCGTCGCCGCGCCGGGCGAGCGGCCTCAGGCCGTGGGGATGTGGGACTGGTGGTTCTCCAGATACCACGTCGCGATCTCCTCGCGGGTGGCGAACCAGACGTCGTCGAACTGCTTGGCGTAGCGGATGAAGTCGCGCAGCGCCCGGATCCGGAACGGCTGGCCGATGACATGCGGATGCAGCCCGATGTTGAGGAACCGGCCGGAGTGCTCGGACTCGGCGTAGAGCCAGTCGAACGCCTCCTTGAACACCGCGAAGCCGCCGTCGCAGGTCTGCCCCTGGCGCATGAACACGGTGAAGTCGTTGACCTCGGACGTATACGACACCGAGACCAGCGGCTTCCCGGATTTCGTGTGGATCAGGTAGGGCTGGTCGTCGTTGAGCAGGTCGGTGAAGTAGAGCATCCCCTCCTCCGCCAGCAGGTCCGCCGTGTTCGGGGTCGAGCGCAGCGAGGACGACAGCCACCCTTTCGGCCGCTTGCCGGTGGTCTCCTCGCAGATCCGCAGGGTCTCGCGGATCACCTCGCGCTCCTTCTCGGGATCCTTGTGGAAGTCGGTCAGCAGGTCGGTCTGCACGTAGTTGTGGGCGACGATCTCCCAGCCGCGCTCGACGGCGGCGTCGACGACGGCCTTCCGCTCGATCCCCATCTTGGCGTTCATGGTGCAGGACGAGGGCACGCCCTCGGCGTCGAAGACGTCGAACATCCGCCAGACGCCGATCCGCTGGCCGTATTCGCGCCAGGTCCAGTTGGGGTTGTCGTAGACGTCGCCCGCCAGCTCGCCGCCGACGATGCCGGGACCGCCGGGGTAGAAGGGCTTGGGATCCTCGCGCGCGGGGTCCCAGTATTCGAAGTTGGTGGTCAGGATGATGGCCAGGCGCTTGCCGCCCGGCCATTTCAGCGGCTGGCGGTGGGCGATGGGCACGAAATCGTAGTGCACGGCTCAGGGCTCCTTCCCTTCAGGCAGGCGCCCGCGCCGTGGGCGCCGGGATGCCGTCTGCCGAATGTTTCGCTTGACTCCGATCGGGTCGGTTCGCACCGTGTACAAGTTGTCAGGACATTTCAACTGTGCATGTCAGCGAATGTCCGGGTTACCCGACGCGCGCCTCCGCCGCCCTCCTGCTGGGGCGATGGGCGCCCGGGGCGGCTCGAGCGACGGTGCAGGAGCCGGGAACAGCCCGGCGGAAAGGGCGAAACGGTGCGGATGAGGCCGAAATCAGGGTCTGGAGCGGATCGGGCGAGGCGCGGCCGGGGGCCGGCGGCCGGACTGGGGGGGCAGGCGGCCGCGGCCCGTGTCGGGGTCGCGGAATTGTATACAGGGGCGCCCGGAGCGCCTGCGGCGGGCCGCCGCGGGGCGGCTCGGGAATCGGTTTCGTTGCGCGACGCTCGCGCCGTCGCGGAGGCGCGGGCCTGATGCTTCTTCTCCAGCAGATCGCCAACGGGCTGATGCTCGGCTCGGTCTACGTGACCGTGGCCGTGGCCTTCACGCTCACCATCTCGATCCTGAACTTCCTGAACTTCACCATCCCGACGCTGTTCATGCTGGCGGGCATGGTGGGCTGGTCGCTGGCCTTCTGGGGCCTGCCCTTCGGGATCTCGGGCCCGCTGCCCTGGCCGCTGGCGCTGGCCGGCGGCATCGTGGTCGCCGTGATCGCCTCGCTGATCGTCGAGCGCTTCACCTTCCGCTACCTCAAGACCCGCTACGGCGATTCGACCGAGCACGCGATCCCGCTGGTCTCCTCGCTCGGCTTCCTGCTGATCCTCGAGAACCTGGTGCGGATCGAGCATGGCTCCGACGCCCAGCGCTTCCCCGGGCCGTCGGCGGACCTGACGCTGAGCCTCGCCGGCATCCACCTGCGCCTGCCGCAGGTGGTCAGCCTCGCGGTGGTGGTGCTGCTGGTGCTGGGCCTGGTGTGGCTGATGAAATCCTCGCGCATCGGCCGGATGCTGCGCGCCATCGCCGAGAACCCGGACGCCGCCGGCATCCTCGGCATCGAGACCCGGCGCGTGGTTCCCATCGTCTTCATGCTGACCGGCATGCTCTGCGGCCTCGCGGGCGCGCTGTTTGCGGTGAACTACGGCGAGGTCTCCCCGCAGATGGGCGAGGACATCGGCTCGAAGGCCATCGCGGGCATGGTCGTGGGCGGCCTGGGCTCCCTGTGGGGCGCCGTCGCGGGCGGGGTGATCATCGGGCTGATCGAGATGATGACCATCCACTGGGCTGGCGCCGACACGGTGCAGGCGACCGTCTGGGGCGCGCTGCTGATCACCCTGCTGCTGCGCCCGCAAGGCCTGTTCGGCCACCACGCCATCGGCAAGGGGAAGCTGTGATGAGCGGCTACTGGATCGGCCTGATCACCATCCTCTCGATCAACGTGATCTTCGCCTACGGCATCTTCCTCGCCGTGGCGACGGGCCAGCTGAACCTGGGCGGCGCGGGCTTCCAGGCGCTGGGCGCCTACGCCGCCGCCTACCTCGCGATGGAGATGGACCAGCCGCTGGTCGTCACCATCGCCGCCGGCATGATCGTGGCCGGCGTCATCGGCTTCGCGATCTCCTTCCCGATCCTGCGGCTGAAGGGGGTGTATCTCGTATTGGGAACATTCGCCTTCGCCGAGGTCGTGGCCGGCCTGATCCTGAACTCCGACGCGCTGGGCGGCGCCACCGGCCTGCCGGTCCCCACCTTCATCGACTGGGAGGCGCCCGCCATCGCGGCCGTCATCGTGGCCGTGCTGGTGTTCTGGCTGATGGCGACGCGCTTCGGCCTGGTGGTCCGCTCGGTCCATGACGACGAGGTGGTGGCCGACCTGATGGGCGTGAACGTGCGCATGGTCCGCGTCTCGGCCTTCGCGCTGGGGGCGGCGCTGGCGGGCCTTTCGGGCGCGCTCTACGCCCACGCCTTCAGCTTCGTCGAGATCCAGGTCTTCAACGCCTCGCTCTCGATCTACGTGCTGCTCTACGTGCTTCTCGGAGGCGCGCAGACCGCGTGGGGCCCGCTATTCGGCGCGGCCTTCTTCACCCTGCTGCCCGAGGCGCTGCGCGACAGCCTGCCGGCGATCAAGGAGACCGTCTTCGGCGCGCTGGGCATCGAGGGCGCCTCCAACCCGCCGGACGAATCCTGGCGCTTCGTGATCCTGGGCGTGGCGACCGTGCTGATGATGATCTTCCGCCCCGAGGGCCTGATCACCCGCACCCTGGTCGAGCGTCTGCGCCCCCTCAACCGCGCCCCCCGCGCCGCCCATGCGGAGGCCGCCGAATGACCCAGCCGCTTCTCAAGGTCGACAATCTGTCCAAGAGCTTCGGCGGCCTCGCGGTCATCTCCGAGGTCTCGTTCGAGGTCCCCGCCGGTGGCCGTCTCGCCCTGATCGGGCCCAACGGCGCGGGCAAGACCACGATGTTCAACCTGCTGACCGGGGTCTACCGGCAGGATGTCGGCACGGTGACGCTGGACGGAGAGGTGATCGACGCCTACCCGTCGCGCGCCCGCATCGGGCTGGGCATGGCGCGGAGCTTCCAGAACATCCGCCTGATGCCCCACCTCTCGGTGGTCGAGAACGTGATGCTGGGCCAGCAGTCGCGGGCGAAGGGCTGGCGGGATTTCATCTCCCCCGTCACCGCCTTCGGCCGCTCGCCCGCCTATCGCGAGGCGGAGGAGCTGCTGGCGTCCATGGACATCCACACCCGCCCCGGCGACGTGGTGGCGACGCTCCCCTACGGCATCCGCAAGAAGATCGAGGTGGTCCGGGCGCTCGCCGCCAAGCCCAAGCTCCTGCTGCTGGACGAGCCGGCGGCGGGCCTCAACGCCTCCGAGACCGCGAGCCTGCGCGACTTCCTCCTGCAGATCGCCGACACCGGCGTGACCCTGCTGGTGGTCGAGCATGACATGAGCCTTGTGCGCTCGCTCTGCACCTCCACGGTGGTGCTGAACTTCGGCCGCAAGATCTACGACGGCCCCGTGTCGAAGGTGCACGAGGACGCGCAGGTCCTCGAGGCCTACCTCGGCCCCCGCCACGCCGGCGAGAAGGAGGCGTCCCTTGGCTGATCCCTGGCTGGAAACCGAAGCCCTCGACGTCACCTACGGCCGCACCCACGCGGTGCGCGAGCTGTCGCTGACGGTGGGCGAGGGCGAGATCGTCGCCGTGCTGGGCGCCAACGGCGCGGGCAAGACCTCCCTGCTCCGCGCCTTGCAGGGCGCCGTGAAGCCCTCCGGCGGGTCCATCCGCTTCATGGGCCGCGACCTGACCAACGCGGGCTCGGCCGAGCGGGTGCGCTCGGGCATGATGCTGGTCCCCGAGGGCCGGCAGATCTTCGTCTCGATGACGGTGCACGAGAACCTGCTGATGGGCGGCCACCTGCGCCGCGACCACCACGCCGTCGAGAAGGACATCGCCGCCGTCTACGACCGCTTCCCCAACCTCGCCGAGCGTCGCGACATGAAGGCCACCGTCCTCTCGGGCGGCGAGCAGCAGATGCTCGCCGTCGGCCGCGCCCTGATCGGGCGGCCCAAGCTGATGATGCTGGACGAGCCCTCGCTCGGCCTCTCCCCCCTCTTCGTCGAAAAGCTGTTCTCCCTGATCCAGGAGCTGAACGCCGAAGGCCTCTCGATCCTGCTGGTCGAGCAGAACACCCACATGGCGCTCGAGATCGCCTCGCGCGCCTATGTCCTCGAACTCGGCCGGGTGACCCTGCAAGGGGCCGCCGCCGACCTCGCCGCCGACGCCGCCCTGGCCGAGGCCTACCTGGGCGCCGAGCCCGCATAAGCAAGACCAAACCGAAAACAGGGGAACCCACATCATGACGCTTCGCGCGAAGACGCTTGCGGCGGCCGCCGGCCTCGCCGCCTTCAGCCTCGCAGCCCTGCCGGCGCTGGCCCAGGACACGATCAAGATCGGCAACATCGTCGTCACCACCGGCTTCCTGAAGGGCCCGGGCGAGCCCGCCGTCCACGCCTTCGACATTGCCGTCGAGGAGATCAACGCCGCCGGCGGCATCAACGGCAAGCCGATCGAGATCGTGCGCTTCGACACCGGCTCCGACGCCAAGCAGGCCGCCGTGGGCGTGCGCACGCTGGTGCAGGACGAGAACGTGCTGGCGATCCTCGGGCCGTTCTCCTCGGGCGAGACCCGGGTCGCCCTGACCATGGCCGACCGTTTCGGCGTGCTGATGATCCCCACCGCCGCCTCCGCCCCCGACCTGGTGGCCGAGAGCAAGTGGGGCTGGCGGCTGACCGAGGACGAGAGCAAGCAGTTCGCCCGCCTGCTGACCGAGATGAAGAAGGCCGGCCTGCCGATGGGCTCGGCCGAGATCATCTACGTCTCGGACGAGGTCGTCTCGGCCAACGCCGGCACCACGCTCTATCCCGCGCTGATGAAGGAGGCCGGCATCGAGGTCGGCGACCCGATCCCGGTGCAGTACAAGTCCTTCGACATGTCCGGCCAGGCCGCGCAGGTGATGGCCTCGAACCCCGACCTGGTGGCGGTCGCGGGCCTGCCCGACTCCGCCTCCAAGGTGATCAAGGAGCTGCGTCGCCAGGGCTACGAGGGCCGCATCATCGGCTCGCAGATCTTCGCCGACCCGCTGGTCGTCGAGCTGTTCGGCCCCGAGGGGAACGGGACCATGGTCGTCGCCGGCTTCTGGAAGGGCCGCACCGAGCAGGCCCAGAGCTTCAACGACAAGCTGCTGGAGCGGCTGGAGGCCAACGGCATCCACAAGCTGGGCGCCCACCACTCGGACGCGCAGGCCTATGACGGGGTCTACCTGCTCAAGCAGCTGATGGAGACCGCGGGCGTCACCGGCGACCCCGCCAAGGTCGAGGCGGAGCGCGAGGCGATCCTGGCCGCGATGGACGGCGTGGTCTTCAACGGCATCGTCGGCGACAACGTGTGCTTCGACTCCAAGCACGACGCCGAGCTGCCCGGCTACGTCATCGAGATCAAGGACGGCGCCTGGACCAAGTTCGCCGAGGCCCCCGCCGACCCCTGCGAGTAAGCCGCGCGCCCCGCGCCCGCGGGCGCCTGAAAACGCGAACGCCGGGCCCTTTGGCCCGGCGTTCTTCGTTCCCGCGCGTCTCCGGCCTCGGCCGGCGGGCCTCAGCCGCGCCGCCGCGCGACCAGCCCCGCGACCGCCAGCGCGCCCGCCAGCAGCGGCGCCGCCGCGGGCAGGGGCACGGGCGTCGAGGTCAGGTCCTCGAAGGTCACGCCCACGCCGGCCGCCTTGGTGACCACCGCCGTGCCGCCGGAGAGCGTGTACCAGCCGTTCAGCTCGAAATCGCTGACGCCGGCGCCGTAGGGCGTGGAGGTGTCGATGTCGGGCGTCTCGAAACCGCCGCCCGCCACGCCGAAGGCGATCTCGCTCCCCAGGTCGGAGAGCAGGTCGTTGTAGCTGTACCCATCGGAGCCGGTCCCCTGCGCCACGAACAGCAGGTCGCCGCCGCCGGCCAGGAACGTCGCCAGCCGCGACACGGCCCCCGCGTCGAGCCGGACCCCTTCCCCGGCGAACTGGGTGAACACCACCAGGTCGCGCCCGGTCAGCGAGGCCGCGATCCCCGTGGTCTCGTCCACCTCGATCGTGGCGCCCGCGCCGGTCCACTCGGTCGTCAGCGGCTGGTAGCGCGAGGTGTAGTAGTCTCCCGAGAAGTCGAATCCCCCCGTCAGCCACAGGATGTCCGTGCCGCCGTCCCGCACGTTCTCGATCAGCGGCAGGTTCTCGGGTCGCGTCTCCACGTTCAGCGCGTCGACGTCCCCGATGACCACCATCGTCGCCTCGGCCTCGCCGGTCACGACGAGCCCCAGCAGGCCCGCGAGGAGCCCGCTTTTCAGTCCGATCTTCATCACTTGTTCCCCCAAGTGAAGTCATCCCCCCGGATGGACCGTCGGTTGCCATCGCGGGGCGGCCCTGTCCATTCATCTTTCGATCGTTCCCGCGCCGCGGGGCGGAACCGTTTCATTTGGAATGATGGCCCTGGGGCGCCCGGGCGCGTCCTCCCGCCGGCTTCGTCCCACCTCCCTGCGCCTGCGCCCAAAGCGCGCGCGCCCTCCGGTCGTCTCGTCTTCTCGCCCGGAATGCGGAGATGACAGCGCTGTCACCCTCCTTTCCGGACCCGTTTCCCCCGTGCTCGAGATCATCTGGATCACCCTGCCGCTCTACCTGCTGATCCTGGCGGGCTACGCGGCGTTCCGCTGGCAGTATCTCGTCACCGACGGGCTGGGCGCGCTGGGGGCCTTCGTGGTCCGCGTCAGCCTGCCGGCGCTGATCTTCCAGGCCATCGCCATCCCGCGAGAGGGGCAGGGCGCCGGGGGCTTCGAGTGGTCGTTCCTGATCGGCTACCTTCTGGCCTCGCTCGTCGGCATGCTGATCGGCCGGGCGATCATGCGCCGGCTCTTTGACCAGGGGCCGGGGATCTCGTGGGTGTTCGGGCTGGGCATGGCCTCCTCGAACACCGGCTTCATGGGCTTCGCCATCACCTCCCTCGTCTTCGGGCCCGAGGCCGCCGCCGCCTTCGCGATGATCATCATCGTCGAGAGCGCGGTGATGATCCCGCTGGCGATGGTCGCGGCCAACGTCGCCTCCTCGCCCGAGGCGGACTGGAGGGCGCTGGCCTGGAGATCCCTCTCCCATGCCGCACGCAACCCGCTGCTGCTGGCGGTGGCGCTGGCGCTGGTCGCCCGCGCGGTGGGCGTCGTGCCGCCCGAGCCGCTGGAGCGGGCCATCGTGATGATGGCCGCCGTCGCCGCGCCGGTGGCGCTGTTCGCCGTGGGCGGCACGGTGGCGCGGTTCCCGATCAGCGGAGCGTGGCGACGCGCGCTGACCATCTCGGCCGCGAAGCTGCTGCTGCACCCGGCGCTGACGGCCGCCGCCTTCTGGATCCTGCCCGGCGTCTCGCCCGGGATGGCCGCCATCGGCATCGCCAACGCGGCCATGCCGATGCTCTCGCTGTTCCCGCTGCTGGGCCAGCCCTACGGCGGCGAGCAGGTCTGCGCGACCTCGCTGATCCTGTCGACCGCCGCGAGCTTCCTGACCATCTCCCTGCTGGTGGGATATCTGGCCTGAGCCGGCCGCCGCCCCTACATTGAGCGGCAGGAGGACCTGCACATGGCTGGCGGCTGGGCGCGCGACGGCGCGGTGAACGAGCAGATCGAGGCATCCATCGAGGACGAGCTGACGCGCCTGCGCGCCTCGGGCCGCCCGCGGGGCGAGAGCCTGACCCACTGCGCCGAGTGCGAGGAGCCGATCCCGGAGAAGCGGCGCGAGGCGATCCCCGGCGTGAAGCTCTGCATCGAGTGCCAGTCCGAGCGCGACCGCGCCCCCGTCGCCCGCGGCGGTATCAATCGCCGCGGCTCCAAGGACAGCCAGCTCAAGTGACCCTCGCCGGGGGCTGCGCCTGCGCCGCCACGAACGCGCCCCGGGCCTGACCCGGGGCCGCCGGCGAGCGGCTGGCGTCAGGCGACCGTCTCATCCCTCCGGCGTTCCACCCGCCCCAGGGGCGCCCCGGACTTGATCCGGGGCCTCCGGCGACCCGCCTGCAGCCGGCGCCCGGTTCAGCCCTTGGCGCTATCGGCGATCGCCTTGCCCGCGGCGACGCCCGAGGCCCAGGCCCACTGGAAGTTGTAGCCGCCCAGCCAGCCGGTGACGTCCACCGCCTCGCCGATGGCGTAGAGGCCGGGGACCGCCTTCGCCTCCATGGTCTTCGAGGACAGCGCGTCGGTGTCGATCCCCCCGGCGGTGACCTCGGCCTTCGCATAGCCCTCGGTTCCGGTGGGGCGGAAGGTCATCGCCTCCAGCTCGGCGCCCAGCGCGTCCAGCGCGGCGTCGGGCGTGTTGCCCAGCTCCTGCGGCAGCGCCAGCCGGGCGGCGAGCGCGTCGGCGAGGCGGCGGGGCAGGTGCTCGGCCAGCGCGGCCTTGAGATGGGCGCGGGGCGCGCGCCGCTTGGCCTCGCGCAGCTTCGCGCCGGCGTCGGGGAGGAGGCGCAGCTCCACCGTCTCCCCCGGCGACCAGTAGGACGAGACCTGCAGGATGGCGGGGCCGGAGAAGCCGCGGTGGGTGAACAGCGCCGCCTCCTCGAAGGAGACGCCCCCGGCGCGGGCGCGCGCGGGGAAGGCGACGCCGGAGATCGCCTTGAGGTCGGCGTCCGCCTCGCCGAGCGTGAAGGGGACCAGCGCGGGGCGCGGCTGAACCACCTTGATCCCGAACTGCCGGGCGATGTCGTAGGCGACCCCGGTGGCGCCCATCTTGGGGATCGAGGGCCCGCCGGTCGCGATCGCCAGCCGGGGCGCCGAGGCGCCGGCGACCCGGAAGCGGCCGTCGGCGTGCGCGATCTCGCCGATCGCGGCGTCGAGCCGGATCTCGACCCCGCCCCGCGCGCATTCGTCGAGCAGCATCGCCACGATCTGCCGGGCGGAGCCGTCGCAGAACAGCTGGCCCAGCGTCTTCTCGTGCCAGGCGATGCCATGGCGCTGGACGAGGTCGAGGAAGTCCCACTGGGTGTAGCGGCTGAGCGCGGACTTGGCGAAATGCGGGTTGGCCGAGAGGTAGCAGCCCGGCTCGATCCCCAGGTTGGTGAAGTTGCAGCGTCCGCCGCCGGAGATCAGGATCTTCTTGCCGGCCGTCTCGGCGTGATCGAGCACCAGCACCCGCGCGCCGGCCTGCCCGGCGGTCAGCGCCGCCATCAGCCCCGCCCCTCCGGCCCCCAGCACGATCGCGTCGTAGTCCATGGCGATTTCTCCCAGGCGCAGGCGAGAGACGAGGCGCGGGCCCGGTCGCCTGCCGCGCGGCGGGCCCGAGGACCGGCGCGCCCCCTCTACCGCCCCGCCCCCCGCCCTGCAACGCCAACCGGCCCCGGCCCCGGCCCGCAGGCGCCCTGCGGGCGGGCCTGGCTGCGTGGCGCGAGGGGTGGGCACGGCGCGGGGAACGGGAAGGCTCGCGCGATGGGGCAGGGCGTGCCGGCGAGCGGACTACAGGCGCCCTGCGGGCGGGCTTGGCTGCGCCGCGCGGCGGGCGGACGAGGCGCCAGGAACGGGGAGGTTGGCGCAAAGGGGGCGGGCATGGGGGCGAGCGGACGACAGGCGCCCTGCGGGCGGGCCTGGCTGCGCCGCGTGGGGGGCTGGCGAGGCGCCCGGAACGGGGAGGCTGTCGCAAAGGGGGCCGGGCGCGGGGGCGAGCGGACGACAGGCGCCCTGCGGGCGGGCCTGGCTGCGCCGCGTGGGGGGCTGGCGAGGCGCCCGGAACGGGGAGGCTGTCGCAAAGGGGGCCGGGCGCGGGGGCGAGCGGACTACAGGCGCCCTGCGGGCGGGCCTGGCTGCGCCGGGTGGGAGGCTGGCGCGGCGCCCGGAACGGGGAGGCTGGCGCGAGGGGGGCCGGGCATGGGGGCGAGCGGGCTACAGGCGCCCTGCGGGCGGGCCTGGCTGCCTCGCGCGGGAGGCGGGCGAGGCGCTGGGGATCGGGGGGCGGAGCTCGGGGGGGGCGGCGGCGGCGGCGGCGGGGG
>CAXGVP010000033.1:0-12479 GCA_964013055.1 uncultured Albimonas sp. | reverse complement strand
GGGCGACGGCGCGTTCCAGGGTGAGGTCGTCGAGCCGCACGGTGTCGGCCCGCGGATCGGCGAGCGAGCCCAGCGGCTCTCCCTGCTCGACGAAGGTGCCGAGCTCGCGCGGGGCGAGCGAAAGCTCCCCCGCGATCGGCGTGCGCACCGTCGTGAGGCGGGCGTTGAGCACCGCGTCGGCGCTGGCGCCGGCCAGTTGCTCGCCGATGATGATCCACAACGCGGCCACCGCGATCGCGAGGCCGCCCAACACCCTGATACGCTTCACATCACTCTCCACGCCGGCGACCGCCCGCCCTGTCCCAAGGCTGCATGATGAGGTGGAATCGCCGGTGGATCAATGATTTGCCGCGGGCGCGTCGACGTCGCCGGCTGCCTGTCGCGCGGGAGAGGCTGGGGCGAACCGGCCGGCGGCGCCGGCCGCCGCCCGCGCGCGGGCGGCGGCGGGCGCGGCCCGCGGGGCCTGGTTCAGCCCTTCTTGCGCATCGGGCGCATCAGCCCTTCCTGGGCGACCGAGCAGACCAGCTCGCCGGCTTCGGTGAACACCTGGCCGCGGTTGAAGCTGCGGGCCCCGCCGGAGAAGGGGCTGTCCATCGAATACAGCAGCCAGTCGTCGAAGGAGACCGGCTTGTGGAACCACATCGCGTGGTCCAGCGAGGCCTGCATCGCGTCGCCGCGCCGCCAGGAGATGCCGTGCCGGCGGGTGCCGGAGCTGAGCAGGTTCATGTCCGACGCATAGGCCAGCAGGCACTGGTGCACCTCGGGCGGCTGGTTCGCCGGCGCCTGGAGCTTCATCCACAGCCGGTTGAAATCCGACAGCTTCTTCGGCTCCAGCAGGTCCTGCGGCTCCACCTCTCGCATCTCGATGGCGTAGATGTGGGTCGGGCCCAGCGGGTCGAACTTGCCGGTCTTGCGGCGGATCTCCTCGCGGATCTCGTGGCGCGAGCGCAGGCCGCTGTCGGGGCCCGGCGTCTGCGGGGCGTCATGCTGGTGAGACCAGCTCTCCTCCGGCCGCTGGAAGGAGGCGGCGAGGTTGAAGATCTGGCGGCCGTGCTGGATCGCGATCACCCGCCGCGTGGCGAAGCTGCGGCCGTCGCGGGCGCGGTCGACCTCGTAGATCACCGGGATCGCGGGGTCGCCGGGATGGATGAAATAGGCGTGCAGCGAGTGGCAGGCCATGCCCTCGACCGTCTTGTAGGCCGCGCGCAGCGCCTGGGCGATGACGTGGCCGCCGTAGATGCGCACATGATCCTCGTCCGCCTCGGCGACATGGCCGCGGAACAGGTTCATCTCCAGACGCTCGACGTCGAGCAGGTCGATCAGTTCCTTCACCAGCTGGGGGCCGGGGAGGGATTGGGGGCTCGGGTCGGACACGGCGTCTCCTCTGGCGGCGGGGCAGGGCGGCCGACGCGGGCGCCGGCCGGGGCGCAGATTACTCCTTGCCGCGGCGCGGCGCCATGGGTGCGGCGCCGCGGAGGCGTCGCGGCCCGACCGGCCGGCCGGCCGACGACGCCCGCGTGACAACGCTTCGCTCCGCGATTAAGGTCCGTCTCGATGAACCGGGGGACCGTTTAACTTGGCGATGAAGAGCGACACGGCCACGGTGGCCGAGGGAGACCGCATGTCGACCCGCGACCTGCTGCTGACCGCGGCCAGCGAGCTGATGCGCAAGCGCGACACCCTCAACGTCCCGATCTCCGAGATCGCGGCCGAGGCGGGCGTCAACTCGGCCCTGGTGAAGTACTACTTCGGCAACAAGAACGGCCTGATGCTGGCCCTGCTGGAGCGGGATCTGGGCGCCTCGATCACCCAGCTTTCGGCGCTGGTGAGCATGGACATGAGCCCGTCGAAGAAGATGCGCTATCATCTCTCGGGCCTGGTGCGCATGTATTTCCGCTGCCCGTACCTGCAGCGGCTGCTGATCAAGACGATGCGCGACGAAAACGCCGAGATCGCGCGCGACATCGCCGAGAAATACCTCGCCCCCATCTCCCACGCCTACGAGGCGATGATCTCCGAGGGCGTGGCGGCGGGGGAGTTCAAGCCCATCGACTCGCGGCTGTTCTACTTCATCGCCATCGGGGCGGCGGACCAGATCTTCTCGGCGCGATTCGTGCTCAAGTACGTGCACGGGATCGAGCAGATCGACGACGAGCTGCGCCGCGCCTACGTCGACACCACCATCACGCTGATCATGGACGGCCTGCTCGCCAAGGCCTGAAATCCCCCGCCGATGTTGACGAAACCGGGCGCCCCCAGGGGCGCCCGTCGTCGTTCCGCACGCGTCATGCGGCCCCATGCAAGCCGCTTGTCCGGCCCCTGTTAATTGGTTAGTTAATGGCCCCAAGGCCGATTGAACGCCACCGGGAGGATCATATGCTCGACGCCATGGACCGCCGCGTTTACGACGAGGAGCACGGGCTGTTCCGCGACGCGGTGCGCAAGGTCTTCGACCGCCACCTGACGCCCCGCCTCGACGAGTTCGAGGAAAGCGGGATCGTCGACCGCTCCGTCTGGCTCGCCGCGGGCGAGGCCGGGATGCTGTGCCCCACCGTGCCGGAGGAATTCGGCGGCATGGGCCTCGACTATCGCTACAACGCCGTGGTCGCCGAGGAACTGGCCTATCTCGGCTCGTCCGCCGGCTTCACGCTGCAGTCCGACATCGTCGCCGACTACCTGGTCGCCTACGGCTCGGAAGAGCAGAAGCGCAAGTGGCTGCCCAAGATGGTCGCCGGCGAGGCGATCACCGCCATCGCGATGACCGAGCCGGGCACCGGCTCCGACCTGCAGGGCGTGAAGACGACCGCGAAGAAGGACGGCAACCACTACGTCGTCAACGGCCAGAAGACCTACATCACCAACGGCCAGAACGCCGACGTGGTGGTGGTGGTGGCCAAGACCGACCCCAGCCTGGGCGCCAAGGGCATCTCCCTGATCCTGGTCGAGGCCGACCGCGAGGGCTTCGGCCGCGGCCGCAACCTCGACAAGATCGGCCAGCACTCCGCCGACACCTCGGAGCTGTTCTTCCAGGACGTGCGCGTGCCGATCACCAACTGCCTCGGCGAGGAGGGCAAGGGCTTCGTCTACCTGATGAGCCAGCTGCCGCAGGAGCGTCTGTCGATCGCGCTCGCCGCCCAGGCCGGCGCCCAGCGCGCCTTCGACGAGGCGGTGAAGTTCACCAAGGGCCGCACCGCCTTCAAGCAGCCGATCTTCGACTTCCAGAACACCCGCTTCACGCTGGCCTCGCTGAAGTCCAAGCTGCAGGTCGGCTGGGCGCATGTCGACTGGGCGCTGGCCCGTCACATCGACGGCAAGCTCGACGCCTACGAGGCCTCGGCCGCGAAGCTGTGGCACACCGAGATGCAGTGGGAGATGGTCGACGCCTGCCTCCAGCTGCACGGCGGCGCCGGCTACATGAACGAGTATCCGATCGCCCGCCTGTGGCGCGACGCCCGCGTGCAGCGCATCTACGGCGGCACCTCGGAGATCATGAAGGAGCTGGTGTCCCGCTCGATCTGAGCCGGGACCGCCCGGGCGGCGCCAAGACCGCCGGGACGACGCGAAAACGGGGGCGACGCGGCCGGAACAGGCCGCGCGCCCGCTCAGGGAGGATGCACCGAATGATCGACCCCGCCGCGCTGAAGACGATGGGCACGCTCGCCCGCTCCAACGCGAAGCGCCGCCCCGACGTGATGGTCCACGAGTTCGAGGGCCGGATCACCACCTTCGCCGAGTTCGACCGCCACACCGACCGGGTGGCGAACGGCCTGGCCGCGCTGGGCGCCAGGAACGTCGCCTACTGGGGCAAGAACTCCGACGTGGCCTTCGAGCTGTTCATCGGAACCGCCAAGGCCGGCGGCTTCTTCGGGCCCCTGAACTGGCGCCTGGCGCCGGCCGAGATCGGCCAGATCCTCGAGCGCTTCGTGCCCGACGTGCTCGCCGTCGGCCCCGAGTTCCTCTCGGCCGTCGAGGAGATCCGCGACCAGCTCCCCAGGGACCTGACCATCATCGCGGCCGAGGGCGGGTCGGAGAAGTTCCCCCCCTATTTCGACTGGCGCGACAGCCAGGACGCCGAGTTCAAGGGCGACCTCGGAGAGCCCGACGACGTCTGCCTGGTGCTGTTCACCTCCGGCACCACCGGCCTGCCCAAGGGCGTGATGCTGAGCCATGCCAACCTGCTGGGCCAGCGCGAGCTGATGTCCAAGGCGGGCATGAACTACGACACCATGGACGACGACGCGGTGATGCTGGTGTGCATGCCCTTCGCCCATATCGGCGGCATCGGGGTGTGGTGCCTCAGCTACGCCAACTGCGCCAAGGCGATCATCACGCGGGAGTTCAACCCGCTCGAGGCGCTGGACCTGTTCATCAACCGCGGCGTCTCCCATGCCTTCCTGGTGCCCGCGGCGCTGCAGTTCATCGTCCGCACGCCGCAGGCGCAGGCGGCCGACTTCTCCCACGTCAAGAACATCGCCTACGGCGCGGCGCCGATGCCCGTGCCGCTGCTGGAAGAGTGCCTGACCGTCTTCGGCTGCGACTTCTGCCAGTGCTACGGCATGACCGAGACCACCGGCACCATCTCGCTGCTGCCGCCCGAGGATCATCGCGCCCGCGACCCCAAGCGCCTGAGCTCGGCGGGCAAGGCGCTGCCCGGCTCGAAGATCAAGATCATCGACGCCGACGGCGCCGAACTCCCCATCGGCGAGATCGGCGAGATCGCGATCCTGTCGGGCAACAACATGGCCGGCTACTACAACAACCCCGAGGCGACCGCGAAGGCCAAGGACGCCGAGGGCTGGGTCCGCTCCGGCGACGCGGGCTTCATGGATGCGGACGGCTATCTCTACATCCACGACCGCATCAAGGACATGATCGTGTCGGGCGGCGAGAACGTCTACCCCGCCGAGGTCGAGAGCGCGCTCTACGCCCACCCCGCCATCTCCGAGGCCGCCGTGATCGGCGTGCCGGACGAGAAGTGGGGCGAGGCGGTGAAGGCCGTGGTCACGGTGAAGGAGGGCCAGACCCTCGACCCTGTCGACGTGATCACCTTCGTGCGCACCCGGCTGGCCCACTTCAAGTGCCCCAAGTCGGTGGACGTGATCGAGGCGATGCCCCGCAACGCGTCGGGCAAGCTGCTGAAACGGGAGCTTCGCGCCCCCTACTGGGAAGGCCAGTCGCGCCAGGTGAACTGAGGCCCCCGCCTCCGGGGGCGCGGCGACCGGCGCCCCCGGCCAACGAGAAAAACCCGGAGGAGACGCCCCCATGGTGGAGCGCAAGGACTACTCGACGATCTTCACGACCCTGGACGAGGGGATCTTCACGATCCACCTCAACCGGCCCGACAAGCTCAACGCCTTCACCCGCGACATGATGGACGAGATGATCGCGGCCTTCGACGTCTCGGACGCCGACGACCGGGTGCGCGTGGTCATCGTCACCGGCGAGGGCCGCGGCTTCTGCGCCGGCGCCGATCTCGAGCGCGGCAAGGGCGACGGCGCCAAGGTCTTCACCACCGGCGACTTCATCAAGAAGGGCCCGGACGGCAAGAACGACTACTCGGCCGAAGAACTCCGCGACGGCGGCGGCCGCGTCACCCTGCGCATCTTCGACAGCCTCAAGCCGGTGATCGGCGCGATCAACGGCCCCGCGGTGGGCATCGGCGCCACCATGCAGCTGCCGATGGACGTGCGCATGGTCTCCACCAAGGCCCGCGTCGGCTTCGTGTTCCCCAAGCGCGGCATCGTCCCCGAGGCGTGCTCGTCGTGGTTCCTGCCCCGCGTGGTCGGCATCTCGCGCGCCGTCGAGTGGGTCACCACCGGCCGCATCTTCGACGCCGACGAGGCGATCGCCACCGGCTTCGCCCGCTCGGTGCACGAGCCTGACGACCTGCTCCCCGCCGCCCGCGCGCTGGCGAAGGAGATGTCCGAGAACACCTCCCCCGTCGCCGTGGCGCTGGCGCGCAACATGATGTGGAAGATGCTGGGCGAGCCGCATCCGATGATGGCCCACCGCGTCGACAGCCGCGGCATCGCCAGCCGCGGCATGTCGGCCGACGTGAAGGAAGGCGTGCAGAGCTTCCTCGAGAAGCGCGCGCCGAACTTCCCGGACAAGGTCTCCACGGACATGCCCGACTACTTCCCGTTCTGGGAAACCCCCGAGTACCGCTGACGCGGCCCGCGCGGCGGCTCGGCCGCCGCGCGCCTGACCGACCCGGAGATCCCCATGTCCGACAAGCTTCTGGTTGAGACCGACGGCGACGTCGCCGTCATCCGCCTCAACGATCCCAAGACCATGAACGCCATCACCTCGGAGCTCGCGACCGAGCTGAAGGAGGCGATCGTGGCCGCGGGCAAGTCCTCGCGCGCGATCCTGCTGGCCTCGGGCGAGCGCGCGTTCTGCTCGGGCGCCAACCTCTCGGGCGGGACCGTGCAGCCGGGCGACCCGAACGCGGACGCCGGCGGGGCGCTCGAGAAGCACTTCAACCCGCTGATGATGGCGATCCGCGACTCGGAGGTGCCCATCGTCTCCGCCGTGCGCGGGGCGGCTGCGGGCGTCGGCTCCTCGATTTCGCTGGCGGCCGACATGATCGTGGCCGGCAAGTCGGCCTATTTCATGCTTGCCTTCGCGCGCATCGGCCTGGTGCCCGACGGCGGCGCCACCTGGCTGCTGACCCGCGCCGCGGGCCGGGCGCGGGCGATGGAGATGATGCTGCTGGCCGAGAAGATCCCGGCCGAAAAGGCGCTCGACTGGGGGCTCGTCAACCGGGTGGTCGAGGACGACCAGATCGACGCGACCGCGATGGAGCTCGCCCAGCGGCTCGCCAAGGGCCCCCAGCCCTCGCTGCGCCTGATCCGCAAGCAGGCCTGGCTCGCCGCCGACAGCTCCTTCGCCGAGGTGCTGCAGGCCGAGCGCGAGCACCAGCGCGACGCCGGCCGCTCGAAGGACTTCGCCGAGGGCGTCTCGGCCTTCCTCGAAAAGCGCGCGGCGAAATTTGGCGGCTGACCCGCCGCCGGGCAAGTTCGGCGGCTGACCGCCGCCGCCATCGACCGAACGAAAAAGACTCAGGAGGACACCATGGCCGAAGCCTATATCTGCGCCGCCGTGCGCACCGCCGGGGGCCGCCGCGGCGGCAAGGTCGCCGACTGGCACCCCGTCGATCTCGCCGCCCAGTCGCTGAACGCGGTCGTCGACCGCTCGGGCGTCGATCCCGGCGCCATCGAGGACGTGATCATGGGCTGCGTCGGCATGGTCGGCGAGCAGGGCCTGCACATCGGCCGCAACGCCGTGCTGGCCTCGAAGCTGCCCGAGCATGTGCCCGCCGTCTCCATCGACCGCCAGTGCGGCTCCTCCCAGCAGGCGATCCAGTTCGCCGCGCAGGCGGTGATGTCCGGCACCATGGACCTGGTGATCGCCGCGGGCGTCGAGTCGATGACCCGCGTGCCCATGGGCTCCTCGGGCCGCTTCACCCGCTCGTTCGAGCCGGGCTCGGCCAAGTCGCCCGGTCTCGACAAGAAGTACCCCAACATCGCCTTCACCCAGTTCGCGGGCGCCGAGATGATCGCGAAGAAGCACGGCTTCTCGCGCGAGCAGCTCGACGAGTTCTCCCTCGAGTCCCACCGCCGCGCCAAGGCCGCCCTCGAATCCGGCGCCTTCGACAAGGAGATCGTGCCCCTCGACATCGAGGGCGGCACGCACACCCGGGACGAGGGCGTGCGCCTTGACGCGACCATCGACGCGCTGGCGGGCCTCAAGACCCTGGTCGAGGGCGGCGTGATCACCGCCGGCAACGCCTCCCAGATCTGCGACGGCTCGTCGGGGGTGCTGATCGCCTCGGCCGAGGCGGTCAAGCAGCACGGCCTGACCCCGCTCGCGCGGATCCACAACCTGACCGTGACCGCCGGCGACCCGGTGATCATGCTCGAGGAGCCGCTCTACGCCACCGACCGGGCCCTGAAGCGCGCCGGCATGAAGATCGACGACATCGACCTCTACGAGGTCAACGAGGCCTTCGCGCCGGTTCCCATGGCCTGGCTGAAGCATGTCGGCGCCGACCACGCGAAGCTGAACGTCAACGGCGGCGCCATCGCGCTGGGCCACCCGCTGGGCGCCTCGGGCACCAAGCTGATGGCGACCCTGGTCCACGCGCTGCACGCACGCGGCAAGAAATGGGGTCTGCAGACCATGTGCGAAGGCGGCGGCGTCGCCAACGTGACCATCATCGAGGCTGTGTAAGATTATGGATGTCAAAGGACTTTCCGCCGTCGTCACCGGCGGGGCATCGGGCCTGGGCGCGGCGACGGCGAAGCGGCTCGCCGCCGCCGGCGCCAAGGTCGCCCTGTTCGACCTGAACGCCGAGAAGGGCGAGGCGCTGGCCAAGGAGCTGGGCGGCGTCTTCGTCCACGTCGACGTGACCTCGGACTCGTCGGTCGACGAGGCTTTTGCGAAATCCCGCTCCGCGATTGGCCAGGAGCGCATCCTGGTCAATTGCGCGGGGATCGGCAACGCGATCAAGACGGTCGGCCGGGATCGGAAAACGGGTGAAATCAAAAAATTCCCCATCGACGCCTACAAGAAGATCATCGAGGTCAACCAGATCGGCACCTTCCGCTGCATCGTCGGCTCGGCCGCGGGCATGCTGGAGCTGGACAAGCTGGACTGCGGCGACCGCGGCGCGATGGTGATGACGGCCTCGGTGGCCGCCGAGGACGGGCAGATGGGCCAGGTCGCCTACTCCGCCTCCAAGGGCGCCATCGTGGCGATGACCCTGCCGATCGCGCGCGACTTCGCCTCCGAGGGCATCCGCATCAACACGATCCTGCCGGGCATCTTCAACACGCCCCTGCTGCAGGGCGCGCCCGACAACGTGAAGGCGGCGCTCTCGGCCTCGGTCCCCCATCCCCCGCGGCTGGGCGACCCGGACGAGTATGCCAAGCTCGCCATGTGCATGCTCGAGACCGGCTACTTCAACGCCGAGGACGTGCGTCTCGACGGCGCCATCCGGATGGCGCCGCGCTGAGGGTTTCGCGTGCGCCTGACGCGCGCGTAATCTGATCGAAGGCACACGGCCGGGCCGGGGGTTCACGCCCTCGGCCCGACCCGCAAAGGGCGCCCGGCAGAGGCGCGGAGGAGGACGACATGAAGACCCGTTTCACCGAGCTGTTCGGCGTCGAGCATCCCATCGCCCAGGGCGGCATGCAGTGGGTGGGCACGGCCGAGCTGGTTTCCGCCGTCGCCAACGCCGGCGGCCTTGGGTTCCTCACGGCCCTGACCCAGCCCACGCCCGAGGCGCTGGCCAAGGAAATCGCGCGCTGCCGCGAGATGACCGACAAGCCCTTCGGCGTGAACCTGACGATCCTGCCGACGCTGACGCCTCCGCCCTACGCGGAATACCGCGACGCGATCATCCAGGGCGGCATCAAGGCGGTCGAGACCGCCGGCTACAAGCCCCAGGAGCATGTCGACGCCTTCAAGGCCGCCGGCGTGAAGGTCATTCATAAATGCACCGCCGTCCGCCACGCGCTGTCGGCCGAGCGCATGGGCGTCGACGCGATCTCCATCGACGGGTTCGAGTGCGCCGGCCACCCGGGCGAGGACGACATCCCCGGCCTGATCCTGATCCCGGCCGCCGCCGACAAGATCAAGATCCCGATGATCGCCTCGGGCGGTTTTGGAGATGGCCGCGGGCTGGTCGCCGCCCTCGCCCTTGGGGCTGAAGGCATCAACATGGGCACCCGCTTCTGCGCGACGAAAGAAGCGCCGATCCACGAGGCCTTCAAGCAGGCGATGGTCGAGCAGGACGAGCGCGCCACCGACCTGATCTTCCGCAGCTACCGCAACACCGCCCGGGTCGCGAAGAACGAGATCTCGCAGGCCGTTCTCGCCGCCGAGAAGGAGGGCAAGCCGTTCGAGGAGGTCGCGCACCTGGTCAAGGGCGTGCGCGGCAAGGAGGGTCTCACGACCGGCGAGATCAACCACGGCGTCTGGTCGGCCGGCATGATCCAGGGCCTGATCAACGACGTGCCGACGGTCAAGGAACTGATCGACCGGATCATGGCCGACGCGCACGAGATCATCGCCTCGCGCCTCGCCCGCTTCGACGCGGGCGCCTCGGCCGTCGCCGCCGAGTAAGCGGCGCTCCGATGCGGACGGGGGCCTCCGGGCCCCCGTCGGTCCTGCCGGCCGGTCGATCCCGCCCCCGATGCGAGGGCGGCTCGCCCGGCCGCCCTGTCTCGGCCCGAGCCGGGGGGCGGCCGCGACCACCTCCCGCGCCGGACGGCGCGCGTCGCGGTCCTGGCCGACCCCCGGCGGCCGCGCGCCTGCGTTCCCCGGGCCGCCCGCCGGCGCCGCGGCCGCGAAGCCATGCGCCGGGTCTGCGGGCGATTGCGGCGACGGGGGATCCGCCCCTATTTTCTCCCCCACATGCCGAGTCGAACGGCGGGCCCCGGCGATCGGGGCGCGGCGGCTGCGACCCCCCTCCGTCCCCGGCGGGCCTGCGATCCACGCAGGCCGCGCCGCGCCGGACTCGTACAACGGTGAGAGCGAGATGATCGAACGCAAGGATTTCTACATCAACGGCGCCTGGGTTCCCCCGCAGGCCGCCCATGACCACCCGGTGATCAACCCGTCGGACGAAGAGACCTGCGCCGTGATCTCGCTGGGCTCGGAAGCCGACTGCGACGCCGCCGTCGCCGCCGCCAAGGCCGCCTTCCCCGCCTGGGCCGCCACCCCCCCGGCCGAGCGCAAGCGCCTGGTCGCCGGCATCCTCGAGCAGTTCCAGAAGCGCTCCGAGGAGATGGCGCAGGCGATCAGCCTCGAGATGGGCGCCCCCATCGATCTTGCGCGCAACGCCCAGGCCCCGGTGCTGGCCTATCACCTGTCCAACTTCCTCAAGGCCTTCGACGAGATCGAGTGGGTGCGCCCGCTGCGCGCCGACACCCCCAACGACCGCGTGCAGATGGAGCCGATCGGCGTGGTGGGGCTGATCACGCCCTGGAACTGGCCGATGAACCAGGTGACGCTGAAAGTCATCCCGGCGCTGCTGGCGGGCTGCACCTGCGTGCTGAAGCCCTCCGAGGAGGCGCCGCTGAGCTCGCTGCTCTTCGCCGAGTTCGTGCATGACGCGGGGCTTCCGGCGGGCGTGTTCAACCTGGTCAACGGCGACGGGGCCGGCGTGGGCACGCGCCTGTCGGGTCACCCGGACGTGGCGATGATCTCCTTCACCGGCTCGACCCGCGCCGGCCGGGCGATCTCGAAGAACGCGGCCGAGACGCTCAAGCGCGTGACGCTGGAGCTGGGCGGCAAGGGCGCCAACCTGGTCTTCGCCGACGCCGGCGAGAAGGCCGTGGTGCGCGGCGTGAAGCACATGTTCAACAACTCCGGCCAGTCCTGCAACGCGCCCTCGCGGATGCTGGTCGAGCGGTCGTTCTACGACCAGGCCGTCGAGATCGCCCGCGAGACGGCCGAGGCCACCAAGGTCGGCCCCGCCTCGGAGGCCGGCGGCCACATCGGCCCGGTGGTCAACAAGAAGCAGTGGGACCAGATCCAGGGCTACATCCAGAAGGGCATCGACGAGGGCGCCCGCCTGGTCGCCGGCGGCCCCGGCCTGCCCGAGGGCGTCAACCGCGGCTTCTACGTGCGCCCGACGATCTTCGCCGACGTGACCCCCGGCATGACCATCGAGAAGGAGGAGATCTTCGGCCCGGTGCTGTCGATGATCCCCTTCGACACCGAGGAGGAGGCGGTCAAGATCGCCAACGACACCCCGTATGGCCTGACCAACTACGTTCAGACCGAGGACGGCGCCCGCCGCAACCGCCTGGCCCTGCAGCTGCGCGCCGGCATGGTCGAGACCAACGGCAAGCCCCGCGCCCCGGGCGCCTTCTTCGGCGGCTACGGCGCCTCGGGCCTGGCGCGCGAGGGCGGCGTCTTCGGCATCGAGGAGTTCCTCCTCACCAAGGCGATCTCCGGCTGGGACGACCAGGTCCCGGTCGCGGCCGAGTAACCCAGCCCCCACAGAACCCGCCCCCGGCCGCCCTGCGGCCGGGGGCAGCCGCCCGCGGCCGGGACCCCTCGCGGGACGCCGCCCTTTGGGAAGTCCGGCCCCCGCGCGGAAGACGGCCCTTGCAGAAGGCCGACCTCCCGGAAGACGGCCCTTGCGGAAGGCGGCGCCAACCGACGAGAGGCCCGCGCCCGCCGCCACCGTCGATGTCGTCCCGGGCAGGGGGCGCGGTCGCCGCTCCCGGCAGCGTGTCCCGTTCTGTCGCGCCGGTCCTGAAGCGCCCCTCCCGGGCAGGCCAGGCGACGGACATCCCCGGCAGGTCCCTCTCGCGCAGGCGACAGCTCTGACCCGAACCCGGAACTCTCGTCCGCGACGCCCGCCGGATGCGCCGCGCGCGTTGCGGGGGGCGTCGGGGCGCGCTCGTCCCGCGGGCGCCCGAGACCGCGGGTCCGACCGCGGCGCCGGGGGGAGGGCGCCCGAG
>CAXGVP010000032.1:0-12587 GCA_964013055.1 uncultured Albimonas sp. | reverse complement strand
CGAGCCGCGCGCAGCTCGACGCCGCCGTCGGCGGCCGCCCGGCGCTGATCTACCGCCGCTGCTCGCTGGTGGCGCTGGCGAGCTCCGCCGCGCTGGCCGAGATGGGCTGGACCGAGGCCGCCGAGGATCCCCCCTTCGGCCGGCTGGAGCGGGACGGGCAGGGCCGCCCCACCGGCCTGGTGCATGGCCGCGCCGCGCGGATGCTGGTGGAGCACGCCGGCGCCGCCCAGACCGACGACGACTTCCTCGCGGGGATGGAGCGGGTGCTGGCCCGCTACGCGGCCCTGGGCGTGACCTCGATCCAGAACTCCACCACCCAGGCCGCGGGCTTCGCCGCCTACCAGCGCCTGCATGCGGCCGGAGACCTGAAGCTCCGCGTCGGCGTCATCGCCAACGGCCATGACGCGGCGTTCTGGAAGGGCCTGCTGGGCGCCCGGATGCGCTCCGGCCTCGGCGACGAGCGCCTGCGCCTGACCGCGGTGGAGTGGGTGGCCGACGGCGCCACCTCCGCCCGCACCGCCGCGTACCATGCGCCCTATGTCGGCGAGCCCGACAACCGCGGCCGCATCCTGATGGACCGCGAGGACCTGGTCGAGAAGGTCGAGACCGCCCACCGCGCCGGCCTCTCGGTCTGCGTCGACGCCATGGGCGACCGCGGCGTGGATTTCGTGATCGAGGCGTTCGAGGCTGCGCTCGAACGCTTTCCCGTCCCCGACCACCGCGCCCGGATCGAGCATTGCTGCGCCGTGACCCCCTCGGCCGTCGCCCGGCTGAAGCGGTCGGGCATCGTCGCTTCCACCGCCTCGGGCTTCGCCCACGACCTCGGCGCCGCCCACCTTGCGGCGCGGGGGGGCGGGGAGATGGCCCGCCTCTGGCCGATGCGCGACCTGATCGACGCGGGCGTGCCGGCGCCGATCCACTCCGACGCGCCGGTCTGCGACGAGAACCCGTTCCTCGGCCTGTGGTCGCTGGTCAACCGCCGCGCGGCGGGGGGCGAGGACCTGGACGCCTCGCAGGCCTGCACGGTGGAAGAAGGCCTGCACGCCTACACCCGGCTCGGCGCCTGGGCGGGGCGGGAGGAGCATCTCAAGGGCCATCTGGCGCCCGGGATGCTGGCGGATCTCGCCTTCCTCGACCGCGACCCGCTGGCGATCCCGCCCGAAACCCTGCGCGACACGCGCTGCGAGATGACCGTGATCGGCGGGGAGATCGTCCATGACCTCCGCTGAGCCCACCGGAGAGACCCCCATGACCGACCCCCGCCGCCTAGGCGCCCCCGTCCGTTTCGAAGGCGTGGGAAAGCGCTATGGCCGCTCCTGGGCGGTGCGCGGCTTCGACCTGGAGATCGCGGCGGGGGAGTTCGTGTCCCTGCTCGGCGCCTCGGGCTCGGGCAAGACCACCTCGCTGATGATGCTGGCAGGGTTCGAGACCCCGACCGAGGGCCGCATCACCGTCGGCGGCCGGACCATCGATGCGATCCCGCCGGCGAAACGCGACATCGGCATGGTGTTCCAGAGCTACGCGCTGTTCCCCCACATGACCGCCGCCGAGAACGTGGATTTCCCGCTGCGCATGCGCGGCCGACCGAAGGCGGAGCGGGAGGCGGCGGTGGCGAAGATGCTCGATATCGTGGGTCTGGGTCATCTCTCCGACCGGCTGCCGAGCCAGCTGTCGGGCGGCCAGCAGCAGCGGGTGGCGCTGGCCCGCGCCATCGTGTTCGAGCCGCCGGTGCTGCTGATGGACGAGCCGCTGGGCGCGCTCGACAAGCATCTGCGCGCGACGCTGCAGGCCGAGATCAAGCGCATCCAGGCGCGGCTGGGCCTGACGGTCCTGTTCGTGACCCACGACCAGGAGGAGGCGTTGACCATGTCCGACCGCATCTGCGTGATGCGCGACGGCGCGATCCTGCAGGTGGACGCGCCCGAGACCATCTACGACCGCCCCGCCGACACCTACGTCGCCGCCTTCTTCGGCGAGTCCAACGCCCTCACGGCCCTCCCCGAGGGCGCGAACGCCGTCCGCCTCGGCCCCGTCGTCGCCCCCTGGCCGGGCGCCGGGACCGCGACCGGCGCGCTGGAAGTCGCCATCCGCCCCGAGCGCATCGCCATCACGGACGAGACCGCGGACGTCCCCCCCGCCCATGTCGCCGTCTTCGCCACCGTGCGCGAGACCACCTTCGTGGGCGACCGGCGCGTCTACCTCGCCCAGCTCGACAGCGGCGAGGCGCTGCGGGTGAACCAGCCGCTCTCGGACCTCTCCGGCGGCCACCGGCCGGGAGAGCGGGTGCGCCTGCACTGGGCGCCCGCGGCCATGCGCGGCTTCGTCGACGGGCGCGCGGCATGAGCCTGGCCTCCGACGCTCCCGCCGGCGCGGCGGCCCGCGCGCTGGGTCGCCTGCGCGGCCCCGCCTCCGCCCCCGCCTGGCTGGCGGTCCCGCTGATCGCGTTTCTCGGCGTCTTCTACCTCGCCCCCGTGGCGATGATGCTGGCCCGCGCGGCGGGGGAGGGCGACTGGGCCCCGCTCTTCGCCGCGGTCGAGAACCAGGTGGCGCAGCGGGTGTTCCTCGGCACGCTGGAGATCGCCTTCGTCTGCACGCTGGCGACGCTGGTCATCGGCTACCCGCTGGCGCTCTTCGCGGCCCTGGCGCCGCCGTGGCTCGCGCGGCTTGCCATCGCGGCGGTGCTGGCGCCGTTCTGGAGCTCGATCCTGATCCGCTCCTACGCCTGGATGGTGCTGCTGGGGCGCGAGGGGCTGGTCAACGGCGCGCTCGGCGGGCTGGGCCTGATCGAGGCGCCGATCCGCATGCTCAACACCACCTTCGCGGTCTACGTGGGCATGATCCACATCATGCTGCCCTTCATGATCCTGCCGATCTACGCGGCGCTCAAGGGCATCGACGGGCGGCTGGTGCAGGCTGCCGAGAACCTGGGCGCCTCCACGGCTTCCGTCCTGCGCCACGTGATCCTGCCGCTGTCGGTTCCGGGCGTGGCGGCCGGGGCGCTGGTGGTCTTCGTGCTGTCGATCGGCTTCTACGTGACGCCGGCGCTGCTGGGCGGGCCGCGGGACATGATGGTCTCGATGCTGATCGCGCAGGAGGTGGACCTCTACAACTGGGACCTCGCCTCGGCCTACGCAGGCGGGCTGCTGGTGCTGACGCTGCTGATCGTGGGGGGGGCCTCGCGCTTCGTGGACCTCGGCAAGGCGATGGGAGGCCGCACATGAGCGCCCGCGCCCTGCGCCTCTCCGCCGGCCTGCCGGCCCGCGTCGCCCTCGGCGTCGTCGCCCTGCTGGTGGCGCTGTTCCTGGTGTTCCCGGTGGTGATCGTGATCCCGCTGAGCTTCTCGGGCTCCGAGTTCCTGAGCTTCCCGCCCGAGAGCTGGTCGCTGCGCTGGTACGTCGACTTCTTCACCACCGCCCGCTGGCTGGAGTCCGCGTGGCTGTCGATCTGGATCGCGGGGGTCGCCGCGATCATCGCGACGATGCTGGGGACCGCCGCCGCCCTGGGGCTGGCGCGGGCGAGGTTCCCGGGCCGGGCGCTGGTCACGGCCTTCCTGCTGTCGCCGCTGGTGGCGCCGGCGATCATCGTCTCGATCGGGGTCTATTTCTTCTATGCGCCGCTGGGGCTGGTGGGCTCGCCCATCGGGATCGCCATCGCGCATGCCACCCTGGCGTCTCCCTTCGTGCTGGTGAACGTCACCGCGGCGCTGGCGGGCTTCGATCCGCGGCTGGAGCAGGCGGCGAAGAACCTCGGCGCGTCGGGCTGGTCGACCTTCCGGCTGGTGACCTTCCCGATCATCAAGCCCGGCGTGATGGCCGGCGCCGTCTTCGCCTTCATCGCCAGCTTCGACGAGATGATCGTGGCGATGTTCATCACCTCGCCCGGAAACGTCACCCTGCCGATCCGGATGTGGGAGAGCATGCGAAACGAGATCTCGCCGGCCATCGCCGCGGTCTCGACGCTGGTGATCCTGCTGTCGGTGTCCCTGTTCTTCGTGGCGGCGCGCATCCAGTCGCGCGCCGTCGCCCGCGCCGGAGGCGACCGATGAGCCGCACGATCCTCGCCGCCGACCAGGTCATCGCCTTCCAGCACGGCGAGCATCGCCACCTGCGCGACGGCGTGGTGGTGATCGAGGGGTCCCGCGTGACCCATGTCGGCCCGCGCGAGAGCCTGCCCGACGTCCCCGCCGACCAGATCACCGAGCTGGGCGACGCATTGCTGGCCCCCGGCTTCATCGACGCCCACGCGCACCTCACCTCCGCCCCCCTCGACCGCACCGTGGTCGAGGACGTGGGCGAGCCGCAGTTCCAGTTCACCGCGCTGGCCGAGATCCTGCCCGCCATGGCGCTCGCCATGGACCGCGAGGCGGAGCGGGCGATGGCGGCCCTGTCGATCCTCGACCTGCTGCGCTCCGGAACCACCACGGTGATGGAGATCGGCTGGGGCGCGGGGGCGGAGGTCGCGGACCTGGCGGAGAAAGCCGGCATCCGCGCCTGGATCGCCAACGGTTACGGTTCGGCGAAATGGGGCTCGAAGGACGGCAAGCGCGTCTCCATCGACTGGCGCGAGGACGAGGGCCTGCCGGTCTTCCGCGCCGCCTGCGATTTCGTCGAGCAGATCCGGGGCCGTGCCGACGGCCGCCTGAACGGCTTCCTCTCCCCCATGCAGGTCGCCATGGCCACCCCGCGCCTGCTGGAGGAAACCCGCCAGGCGGCCGAGCGCCTCGACTGCCCCGTGGCCCTGCACGTCTCCGAAGCGATCTTCGAGTGGCGCGAGATGGTGGCGCGCGAGGGGATGACTCCGCTGGAATGGCTTGATGGCCTCGGGTTCCTCTCCGAGCGCTGCATGCTGGGCCACGTGATCTTCACCTCCGGCCATTCGGCGCTGCTGCACCCGGGCCGGGACCTGGAGATCCTGGCGCAGAGCGGCGCCTCGGTCGCGCATTGCCCCTGGGTGTTCGGACGGCGGGGCTATGCCATGGAGAGCTTCGCCAGATACCGCGACGCGGGCGTCGCGATGTGCCTCGGTTCCGACACCGCGCCGCAGTCGCTCCTGACCCAGATGCGCATGGGCGCCGCCTTCGCCCGCCTGCACGAGCGCTCGCCCCGCGCCGTCTCATCGAAGGAGATGTTCGAGGCCGCCACCCTCGCCCCCGCCCGCGTGCTGGGGCGCGACGACCTCGGGCGCATCGCGCCGGGCGCCAAGGCGGACCTGTGCGTCTGGCGGCTCGACGGCCTGTCCACGGCGCCTTGCCGCGATGCGGTGCGCATGCTGGTGTGGTCGGCGGAGCCGGAGGACCTTGCCCACATGATGATCGACGGCCGCTGGGTGGTGCGCGAGGGCGTCGTGCTCGGCCTCGACCGCGACCGCGTGGTGGCCGAGGCGCGCGACGCCGCCGCCCGCGTGTGGGATCGCGTCGGACCGGGAGACTGGGCGGGACGGCGGCTCGACGCGCTCTCCCCCCCGAGCCTGGAGGCGTGGAGATGAGCGAGACCCCCTCGGAGCTGGACGCCTCGGAGCTGGACGGCGACCCCGGCGAGGCCCCCGCCGCCAGGCCCGCGCCCCCCCGCCCGCTGGACGCCGACGAGAGCCTCGCCGACCGCGCCTATCGCGCCATCGAGGACCTGATCGTGACCATGGAGCTGGCGCCGGGCGCCCGCGTTTCCGAGCCCGCCCTGGTCCAGCGGCTGGGCATCGGCCGCACGCCGGTGCGCGAGGCGCTGCAGCGGCTCGCCTCCGACAAGATCCTGGTGAACCGCCCCCGCCGCGGCATGGTGGTCTGCGAGATCGACGTGCACACCCAGCTGCGCGCGCTGGAGGCCCGGCGCGCCCTGGAGGTCGCGATGGTCCGCGCCGCCGCCCGCAGGCGCACGCCCGAGCAGGCCGAGCGCCTGACCGCCATCACCGCCGAGTTCCGCCGGATGCGCGGCCAGGCCGACCACGTGCCCGTGCTGCGCCACGACCGCGCCTTCATCGACCTGCTGCTGGAGAGCGCCGCGAACCCGTTCCTCGCGCCCATCGTGCCGCTCTACGCCATCTCGCGCCGCTTCTGGCTGGCGAACTACCAGCGCACCGACCGTTTCGACCCGGCCGAGATCACCACCTTCCACATCCGCATCGGCGAGGCGGTCGCCGCCGGCGACGAGCCCGCCGCCGGCCGCTTCGCCGAGGCCTTCCACGACCATATCGAGGCCTTCGCCCGCTACGTCGGCCTCGAACTTTCCTGACGACCCTGACCGGAGCCCCCATGACCGACCCCACCGCCCCCGAGGCCCCGATCACCGTCATCCGCAACGCCGCCTGGGCCGTGGTCTGGAACGCCGAGGCCGGCCGGCACGAATACGCCAAGGGCGTCGACGTGGTCTTCCAGGGCGACCGGATCGTCTCGGCCGACGGAACCTGGACCGGCCCCTTCGACGCCGAGATCGACGGACGCGAGCGCATGGTCATGCCCGGCTTCGTCGACGTCCACTCCCACCCCAGCTTCGAGACGATGCTCAAGGGCCTGACCGAAGAGGTCTACTCTCCAAAATTCTACATGAGCTCGCTCTACGAGTTCCTGACCCTGTTCGAGATCGACGAGGAGGGGATGCGCGCCTCGACCGAGGTGGCGCTGGCCGAGCTCCTGCAATCCGGCGTGACGTCGCTTTGCGACATCTCCTTCGCCCATGAGGGCTGGCTGGACGGCCTTGCCGCCACCGGCATCCGCGCCTTCGCGGCCCCGATGTTCCGCAACGGGCCGTGGAAGACCTCCAACGGCCACTCGGTCTACTACGAGCTGGACGAGGCGAAGGGCGAGGAGTCGATGCGCGCCGCCATGGCCTGCCTCGACGAGGCCGCGAAACACCCCTCCGGCCGCGTCTCCGGCGTCGTCTCGCCCTCCCAGATCGACACCTGCTTCGAGGGGCTGCTGCGCGAGGCGATGCAGGAGGCCGAGGCCCGCGACCTCCCCTTCACCATCCACGCCGCCCAGGGCGTGATCGAGTTCAACGAGATGATCCGCCGCCACGGCGTCACCCCGATCCGCTGGATGCAGGACATCGGGATCCTGAACGAGCGCACGCTGATCGGCCACGGCATCTTCCTCGACAGCCATCCGCAGGTGGGCTGGACCACGTCCTCGGACGACCTGGGGATGATCGCGGACGCGGGCGCCTCGGTCGCGCATTGCCCGACGGTGTTCGTGCGGCGGGGGATCTCGCTGCAGCACTTCTCGTCTTACGTCGAGCGAGGGGTGAACATGACCATCGGCACCGACACCCACCCCCAGAACATGGTCGAGGAGCTGAAGACCGCGATCTACGTGGCCCGCACGATCTCCGGCAACGCCGCGAAGCCCACGGCCGAGATGCTGTTCCACGCCGCCACCGTCGGCGGCGCCAGGGCGCTGCGGCGCGACGACATCGGGAAGATCGAACCCGGGGCCAAGGCCGACCTCGTTCTGGTCGACATCACCCATGCGTCTCTCCGTCCGCTGCGCGACCCGGTGCGCGCGCTGATCTTCTCGGGCGGCGAGCGTCCGATCAAGGACGTCTACGTGGACGGCCGCAAGGTGGTCGAGGACGGCCGCGCGATCTTCATCGACTACGAGAGCGCCATGGTCCGGGTCGAGGCCGCCCAGAAGCGATCCATGGACCTCGTGCACACCCGCGACTGGGCCGGGCGCAGCGCCGATGCGGCGATGCCCCCGGTGTTCCCGATCCGCGGCCACAACCGCCCCGCCGGGCAGTGATTTTCAAAGGATATCAGCCATGAAACTCATCGGCGTCGACGTGGGCGGCACCTTCACCGACCTCGTGCTCGTGGAGACCGAGAGCGGGGAGAGCACCGTCCACAAGGTCCCCACCACCCCCCACGACCCCTCCGAAGGCGTCCTGACCGGGGTCACCGAGCTGTGCGGGCTGGCGGGCGTGTCCCCCTCCGCCGTCGACCACGTCCTGCACGGCACCACCACCGCCACCAACGCGGTGCTGGAGCATGACGGCGCCGTCACCGGCATGATCACCAACGAGGGCTTTCGCGACGTGATCCACATCGGCCGCCACCAGCGGCCGGAGCACTATTCCATCCGCCAGGAGATCCCCTGGCAGGACCGCCCCCTGGTCAAACGGCGCCACCGCAAGGCCGTGGGCGGGCGCATCGCCCCCCCGGGCGTCGAGCTGGCCCCGCTGGACGAGGCCGCCGTCGCCCAGGCCGCCCGTGAGCTGGCTGAGGCCGGCGTCGAAGCCATCGCCATCTGCTTCCTGTTCTCCTACCTCGATCCCTCCCACGAGGCCCGCGCCAGGGCCATCGTCGAGGCCGAGGCGCCGGGGATCTTCGTCACCACCTCCTCCACCGTCTCCCCCCAGTTCCGCGAGTTCGAGCGCTTCACCACCACGGCCATGAACGCCTTCATCGGCCCCAAGGTGCGCGACTACGTTTCCCGCCTCGAGAGCCGCCTCTCCGAGGCCGGCTTCGCGGCCGACCTGCACATCATGGGCTCCAACGGCGGCGCCGCCACCGCGCGCATGGTCTCCGAGCTGCCCGTCCTGACGCTGCTCTCGGGCCCCGCCGCCGGCATCATCGGCGGCGCCTGGGCGGGCGCGCTGTCGGGGCGGAGCAACCTGATCACCTTCGACGTGGGCGGCACCTCGGCCGACATCGGCATCGTGCGCGAGGGGGCCTTCGCCGAGGCCTCGGCCCGCGACACCTCCATCGCCGGCTTCCCGGTGCTGGCGCCGATGATCGACATCCACACCATCGGGGCGGGCGGCGGCTCGATCGCCCATGTGGACGCGGCGGGGGGCTTCAAGGTGGGGCCGCGGTCGGCCGGCGCGGTCCCCGGCCCCGCGGCATACGGGCGAGGCGGGACGCAGCCCACCGTCACCGACGCCAACGTGGCGCTGGGCCGGCTGGACCCCCGCGCCTTCCTCGGCGGGGCGATGAGCCTCGACGTCGAGGCCTCCCGCCGGGTGGTCGGGGAGCTGGCCGAGCAGCTTGGCATGAGCCTCGAGGAAACCGCCGACGGCATCCTCGCGGTGGTCAACGCCAACATGGCCAACGCGGTCCGCTCGCGGACGGTGCAGAAGGGGCTGGACCCGCGGGCCTTCTCCCTGATGGCCTTCGGCGGCGGCGGGCCGCTGCAGGCGGTGGACGTGGCCGCGATCCTCGGCATCCCGGAGGTCATCGTGCCGCCGGCGCCGGGCATCACCTCGGCCGTGGGGCTGACGGCGACCGACATGAAATACGACCTCGTGCGCACCGCCTTCGTCACCTCGACCGACACAGACGCGGCCGCGCTGGAGGCGCTGCTGGCCGAGATGCAGGCCGAGCTCGCCTCCCGCCTCGCCGCCGACGGGTTCTCGCCCGAGGAGATGCGCTTCGAGCGCGCCGGCGACCTGCGTTACGTCGGCCAGGGCTACGAGCTGCGCTGCGGCTTCCCGGCCGAGGCGCTGGACCCCGCCGCCATGGCCGCCATCTACGCCGACTTCACCGAGCAGCACCGCCGCGAGTACGGCCGCGTCAACGACAATCCCATCGAGATCGTCAACGTCCGCGTCCGCGGCGTCGGCGCGATGCCGGTGCTCGAAAAACCCGCGGCGCCCTCCGGCGGCAGCCTCGAGGCGGCGCACCTCCACGACGCCGAGATCGCTTTCCGCGTCGACGGCGCCATGACCCGGATGACCACGCCGGTCTACCGCCGGGACCTGCTGCCGCTGGATACCGTGATCGAGGGGCCGGCCCTGATCACCCAGAAGGACACCACTTCGATGCTCCGCCCCGGCGACAGCCTCGTCGCCGACGCCGGCGGCAACCTGCTGATCCGCGTCGCGCAGAAGGGATGACGGGAATGACCTCCAAAGCCTCGACCATCGACCCGATCTCCGCCTCGGTCATCCAGGGCGCGCTGCAGTCCATCGCCGTCGAGATGGGCTACAAGCTGATGCGCATGTCCTATTCCTCGATCATCCGCGAATCCGAGGATTTCGGCGCCGCGCTGACGGACGCGCAAGGACGGCAGATCGCCGAGTCCATGCAGTCCACGCCCCTGCAGTCGGGCCCCATCGCCGGCTACGTGCAGAACGTGCTGGCGACGCTGGAGGCCCGCGGCGACCGGGTGAACCCCGGCGACGTGATCCTGCACAACGACCCCTACGGCGGCGCCTCCCACGGGCCCGACTTCGCCTTCCTGGTCCCGGTGTTCCGGCAGGAAAAACTCGTCGGCTTCGCCGCCACGACCGCCCACCACCTCGACGTGGGCGCGCAGACGCCGGGCTCGGCCGGCATCGTCGAGGCGATCGACGTCTACGCCGAGGGCCTGCAGTTCAAGGCGATCAAGGTCCGCGACCGGGGCGTCGACAACGCCGCCGTCTGGCAGATCCTGCGCGACAACGTCCGCGCCCCCAAGCTGGTCGTCGGCGACATGGAGGCCCAGATCGCCGCCTGCGAGATCGGGGCCGAGCGCTTCGGCGCCCTGATCGACGAGCACGGCCAGGACCGGGTCGAGGCCGCCGTCGACGCCCTCATGGACCACTCCGAGGCGATGATGCGCCAGGCCATCGCGGCCCTGCCGGACGGGGTCTACAAGGCCGAGACGAAACTGGACGGCTTCCTCGACGACCCCGAGCGGCGCCACTACACGCTCGCGGTGACGCTGACGGTCAAGGGCGACGAGATCCACGTCGACCTCACCGGCACCTCGCCGCAATGCGACGACCGGCCGATCAACATGCCCTACGTGGGCACCACCGACATCGCGATCTGGCTGACGCTGCGCTCGGTGCTGCTCGACAGCGCGGTGCACGGGATCATCCCGCAGAACTCGGGGCTGACGCGCCCGATCACCATCTTCGCGCCCAAGGGGACGCTGGCGAACCCGTCCTTCCCCGCGCCGGTGATCGCGCGCTTCACCGGGGGCAACGGGCTCGCCGACACGGTGATGAAGGCGCTGGCGCAATGCGCGCCCGAGCAGGTCTCGGCCGGCATCGGCAACCTCAAGGTCATCGCCTTTTCGGGGCTCTCCTCGGGCGAGCACTGGGTGCACATGGAGATCTTCGAGGGCGCCTATGGCGGCCGTTTCGGCATGGACGGGATGGACGCGGTCGACACGCTCTACGCCAACACCCGCAACAACCCCATCGAGGACATCGAGAGCCACCTGCCGCTGCGCGTCACCCGCTACGAGCTGAACGAGGGCGTGACGGGGCCGGGCAAATGGCGCGGCGGCTTCGGCTCGATCCGCGGGTTCGAGTTCCTGGCCGACGGCGGCGGCTCGGTCGAGGGCGAGGGGCATGAGTTCCGCCCCTGGGGGTTCGCGGGCGGCGGGCAGGGGGGCACGGCCTCGCTGACCTCGATCTCGCCGGACGGCAAGGCGTCGTCGCTCCCCTCCAAGGTCCCCTACCGCGCGGCGAAAAAAGGAGAAACCTTCGTCGCCACCGGCCCCGCCGGCGGCGGCTACGGGAACCCGTTCGAGCGGGATCCGGAGGCGGTTCTCGACGACGTGCTCGACGGTTTGCTGAGCCCCGAGCAGGCGACGCAGGACTACGGCGTGGTCATCGCCTCCGGCGCGGTCGACGCCGCCGCCACCGCAGACGCCCGCAAAGGAGCCGCCTGATGCCCGCCGCCCTCAACCCCCGCGCCCGCCCGATCGTGGTGGCCGCCGCCCAGATGGGCCCGATCGCGCTGAGCGAGACCCGGGCCGACTGCGTCGCCCGCCTGCTGGAGATGATGCGCGAGGCCGCCTCCCGCGGCGCGAAGCTGGTGGTGTTCCCGGAGCTGGCCCTGACCACCTTCTTCCCCCGCTGGTGGTTCGAGGCCGACCAGGAGGTCGACACCTTCTTCGAACGCGAGATGCCGGGCCCCGAGACCCGCATCCTGTTCGAGACCGCCGCCGAACTGGGCGTCGGCTTCTACCTCGGCTACGCCGAACTCGCCCAGACCGACTCTGGCCTGAAGCGCTTCAACACCGCGGTGCTGGTGAACGACCGCGGGGCCATCGTGGGCAAGTATCGAAAAGTCCACCTGCCGGGCCACGCCGACCACCGGCCGGAGCGCGCCTTCCAGCATCTCGAGAAACGCTACTTCCAGCCCGGCGACCTCGGGTTTCCGGTCTGGGAGACGATGGGCGGCAACTTTGGAATGTGCATCTGCAACGACCGCCGCTGGCCGGAGACCTACCGGGTGATGGGCCTGCGCTCGGTCGAGATGGTGCTGCTGGGCTACAACACCCCCAACGACCACACCGGGCATCCGGAGATCGACGGCCTGTCCAACTTCCACAACCAACTCGCGATGCAGGCCGGCGCCTACCAGAACGCGACCTGGGTGGTGGGGACCGCCAAGTGCGGGATCGAGGAGGGCTCGCCGATGATCGGCCAGTCGATGATCGTGGCGCCCTCGGGCGAGGTGGTGGCGATGGCCTCCACGCTGGGGGACGAGGTGGTGGTGGCGCGCTGCGACCTCGACCTCTGCCGGATCTACCGCGAGACCTTCTTCAACTTCGCCGCCCACCGCGAGCCCGCCCACTACGGGCCGATCACCGCCCAGAAGGGCCCGGTCCCGCCCACCAACGGCTGACCCGAAAGACCCCGCCCGAGGAACTGCGGGCGGGG
>CAXGVP010000031.1:0-13424 GCA_964013055.1 uncultured Albimonas sp. | reverse complement strand
TCGTCCTTGAATCCTCCGCCCCCGCTGATCGAGATCGACCGCACGCCGGCGCCGGCCAGGAGCTGCCGCATCCGGTCGGTGTCGTCGATCGAGGTCACGTCGACGGTCGCGCCGTCGTTGAGCGAGACCCGCGCGTTGCGGATGCCGCCGATGGTGGTGTACGTCGAGGAGATGTCGATCTTGAGCAGGAGCTCGAGACCCTTCTGCGCCGCCATGGTTCCGGCCTCCTTAGCCGTCGGTCAGGAAACGAAACTCGACGATCCCGTGGGTGGTGATCCCGTCGGGGTCGAGCATGTCGCGCGACCCGGCCCAGCGGCCCAGGACGAAGGTCCCGGCATCGAGGGTCAGGTCGATTTCGTGAAGGGCCGCGACGATCGCGGCCATGAGACGGCGCAGCTCGACCTTGCCGACCGCGCGCGACCAGACGTCGATCCGCATGATCGCGTCGGTTCCCTCCAGGCCCTGCGCCCCGAAGTCGTTGGCGAAGACGTCGCCGATCGAGACATGCGGGAAACCCGCGCCCTCCGGCACGCGATCGTAGACCCGACCCCCGGCCAGCGCCGAGACGCCGGCGCTGGCCTTCAGGGCGGCGACCACGGCCTTCTGCAGCTCGAGCGTCCTATCGGCCACGGGCCGCGGCCTCCCGCACCGCCTTGTTCACGGCCCGGTTGATCCGCCCCTGCAGCCGCTTGCGGAGCGTGATGAACGAAGGCAGCAGGAACGGCCGTGCCCGGGTGTCCTTGGTCCCGAACTCGACCCAGGCGGCGTACCAGCCAGGATCTCCCCGCTTTCCGGGGAAGACGCCGACGAAGCGCACGAGGCCTCCGGCCCGCGAGGCCGAGAGCTTGGCGAAGTTCCCGACGGCGCCCGTGCCCTTGAAGCCGTCGAGGTCTTTCCGCACCTCGATCGCGCTCGCCAGCTCGCCCGTGTCCCGCGGGGCGATGGCCGCCGCGCGAGCCCGCAGTTCCTCGGCGCCGGCCTCGAGCGCCTCCTCGATCCGGCGCTGCGCCGCGGGCCCCATCGCGCGCAGGCCGCGCGCCGCCGCCGCCTGCCCCTTTACGTGGCGGTGATCCTGGATCATGGGGCGACCCCTCGCTCGACGAGGATCTCGAGGAAGCGGTTTCGCCTGTCGGGGTTGGTGATCGACCGGATGGCGTAGTCCTCGCCCTTGACGGCAACCTTGTCCGCAGGCGTCACCGCGCGAGCGTCGGCGCTGGACCGCACCGTCAGAACGCCCGCGACCGCGCTTTCCATCCGCCCCGCCTCCAGCCGCTCGCGTCCCCGCTCGGGTTGGAACGCCCCCCAGACGGTCAGGAAGGGATCATCCGCCCAACCGGAGTGCACGTTCCCGTAGCCGTCGTCGGCCTCGGTCAGCCTGTAGAAGGACACGCGGTCTCGGAGCTGGCCGGCGCCGGGCATCGCTCAGATCACCACAGGGCGACGATGCTGGTCGCCGTGGTCCCGGTCGCCAGGACCCGCGCCGCACGCACCGGCAGGAACGATCCGGCATTGACCGCCACGAACGTCACAGTGGAGCCGCCGGCGGTGATCACCGCGACGTTGCCGGCGCCGCCGATGTAGAGGCAGCGCGCCGTGGTCGCGAGGTCGTTGTCGTCAGAGGAGGTCACCGCGGCGCCGTCGAACCCCGGATCCCCCAGGTTACGGGTCCGCCCTTCGAAGATGTCGGTCATCGGGTCCTCACACGGTCAGCCGGCGGAAAGGCGCAAGGAGCGCCCGCACGGCGAGGGGAAGTTCGGTCGCGATCGTGCCGGTGACGACCGCCTCGCGGTGCTCGAACCAGTGCGCGACCAGCATCAGCGCGGCCTGCCGGATCGCCGCCGGCACCTCTTCCGGGTCGCCGTATCCGGCGACGAACTCGAGCGTCACCGCATCGTCGCGCGCGGCGACGGACGGAACGCTGACGCCATCGACCAGTTCGAGGTAGGGGCCGCCGGCTGCGGAGGCGTGCAGCCGATAGGTGGAGTCCGCCATCGTCTGGCCGGCTCCATCGGCGTCGAAATAGGTCACGCTCTCGATCGACTGCACCGGAGCAAGAGGAAGCCGCATCCTGCGCTCGATGGTCGGCAGCGAGATCGACCAGGTCTGCGTGACCAGGCAGCGCCCGAGGATACCGGACCATCCGTCGAGATAGGTGGTCGCTGCGACCACCAGGGCGGTCACGACGTCGTCGTCGTCGGCCGTGTCCAGGCGCAGGTGCGCCTTCGCCTCGGCCGTCGAAATCAGCGCCGACGCCGGAGGCTCGACGAGCGTAGGGGTGAGCATGGCGGGCCTCCGGAGCGGCAGACGACCGGGACGGGCCCGGCCGTCCAGTCGGCTGGGCTCAGGCCTGGTCGGCCTGGGGGTTGTCGTGCCCGTAGCCCTTCAGCACCACGGCGGCGATGGGCGTGGCCGTGCCATGGGTGCCCGAGAAGTCGGCGAGGAGCTTCAGGTAGCGTTTCCCGCCGATGTAGCCGAAGCGGTAGGCCGCGGCGGACGCATGCGCCGCCGTCAGCGCCTTGATGATGCCGCCGGTCCCGACGCTGGAAACGCCGAGCACGTCGTCGGCGGTGACCGCCTCATAGGTCGAGTCGTCGTCGCTGTGGGTCAGCTTGAACTCGATCTTGTTGGTGCCGCTGAACGTGATCCCGCCGGCGCCGATGGCGAGGATCAGCTCGGCCGCATCGTAGCCCTGCAGGTCGACCGCGGGCGGCGTGTTGTCGGCGTCAAGCGCCGCCGCGGCGAGGGCGACCACGGCCGCCATGCTGGAATGGATGTCCTTCATTGGACCGTTCCTTTTCGAGAAGTCGCGTCAGGGATCGGCCGGGCGGGACCCGCCCGGCCCGCAGCGCGTGGCTGCGCCGCTCAGATCAGGTCGAGCACTTCATGAACTTGACGGCCTCGAAGTTGGAGAGGCCGCCGCCGACGCGCTTGGTCGTGTAGAAGAGCACGTTCGGCTTGCTGGTGAAGGGGTCCCGCAGGACGCGGATGCCGATCCGATCGAGGATCATGTACGCCCGGCGGAAGTCGCCGAAGGCCACGGGGAAGGTGTTGGCCCCGAGCCCAGGCATGTAGTCGTCGGTGTACACCGGCTTGCCGAGGATGGTCGGGACCTCGGCCGTGCCCGACGGCGGCGCCCAGATGTAGGCGTCGTTGCCGTCCTTGAACTTCCGCACGGTGGTCATGGTGGCGTCGGACATCAGCCAGGACGCGCTCGACCGATAGCCCTGCTTCAGGGCGCCGTAGAGGTTGATGAAGGCGTCGGCCGCGTCCGGATCCGCCTTGAACGTCGAGGCGGCGCCGGTGGCGATGAACCCGACCTTGCCCCAGGTGTAGCTGCCGTTCGCGACCTTGTCGTAGGTCATCAGCCCGCGCGGCTGCTTGACCCCCGTCCCGTTCAGGAAGGCGTTGCCTTCCAGCTCGGCGAAGGTCGTCATCACCTCGTCGGCGAGCCAGGCCTCGATGTCCACGATCCCGTCGTCGAGCATCCGCTGCGTGGTCGCCGGGTTGGCGTACATCTCCATCACGGTGAAGACGAGCTCGCGAAGGCCGGGGGTTGCGGTTTCGGGCCGCGCCTCCTCCTCGCCGACCCAGCCGCCGCCGGCGCCGCCCATGCTGACCAGCTTCTTGTAGGTGTCGGTCCCGATGGGCATCACGTTCGCGAGCTGGCGCATCACCGACACGGTGCCCAGCACCCGGTCGATGGTTCCGGCCATCTCTTCCGGCACCAGGTAGCCGCCGTCGGGATCGGACTGGGTCGTCAGCCGGGCCTTCACCTCGAGGTCGGAGAGGCCCGCGTCGACCCCCTTCCGGAAGAACCGCTCGAAAGCCTGGGCGTGCTCGCGCTTCGCCGGCGCGTCCGGGTCCTCGCCGCCCCCGCCGCCCAGCCGCATCGCCGCGATCGCGGCGTTGGCGTCGGTCAGCGCCTTGTTCAGCGCCGAGACCTCGTCGTTGATCCGGTCGACCTTCTCGCGCTGCACGACATCGTCGAACTTCGCCTCGATGCCCTTCAGCCGGTCGTCGTTCGCCTGCTTGAACTGATCGAAGGCCGCGTTGAGGTTGTCCAGGATGGACTGCATGCCGCCGGCGTCCGCGCGCACGGCGACGATCCCACGGCGGGGCGCCGCGGGCAGCTTGAACTGCTTGCTCATTTTAGTGGCCTCCTAGGCCGTCATGGTCTTGATGAGCCGGTCGAGACCGGCGCTCAGGTCGCCCGCTACGGCAGGGCCAGGGTCGGCAGCTACGGCGTGCCGCCCCAATTCTCCGATCAGGGCGCGGCGCTCGCTGCGCGGCATGCCCTGACGCGCCAGCGAGGCCTCGACCCGGCGCGCGGCGGCCATCGCCCGCGCCTGGCCGTCCTCGCTCTCGGCGATCTCGGTCGACGGCAGCAGGCCGTCAGCCAGCCCGGCGCCGATCGCACGCCCGGCGTTGAACCACGTTTCGGCGTCCATCCAGGCGGCGGCTTCGGTCTTCCCCACGCCGGCGCGGGCCGCGTAGAGGTCGGCCATCGCCTCGTCGAAGGGCTCGAGCGTGTCGGCGGCCGCGCGCATGTCGTGCCGGTTGCCCAGCGCGATGGCCCAGGCGTTGTGGACCATCAGGAAGCCGGCGTCGGAGATCTGCACTTCGTCGCCCGCCATGGCGATGACCGAGGCCGCCGAAGCCGCGAGGCCCATCACCTTGACCGTGACCTTGTGCGGATGATCGCGCAGGAGCGAGTAGATCCCCACGCCCTCGAAGAAGTCGCCGCCCGGCGAGTTGATGTTCACCGTCACGTCGCGACCGCCGATCTTGCGAAGCGCGGCGGACACACGCTTCGAGGTCACGCCCTCGCCCGTCCAGAAGTCCTCGCCGATCACGTCGTAGATCGAGATCACCGCGTCGTCGGTCTCGGTGGCGGCGCGGACGCCCGGCTTCCAGCGGGCGAGCGCATGATCCGCCGGAACCGGCGACAGCTCGTCCGAGAGCGGGCTCAGGGCCTTGATCTCAGGAATTCGGCGCAGGGTCATCGGGATCGTCCTTCCGGCTTCCGATCGGCGTCATGTTCAGGGGCTCGAGGTAGACGTCGCCGCCCTCGACCGGGTTCATGTCCTCAAGCGCCCGGATGTCGTTCACAGACAGCCACCCTCCGGAGCGGCCGACCTGGTACGAGGTGTAACGGGTCTTCATGTCCCCCCGGACCAGGCCCGCGAGGTTGAAGTGGGCGAAGACGTCCGGGTCCTGCTCGCGGATCAGGTCCCGGTTTATCGTCTCCTCCCAGGTCGTCAGCCAGTCCTGCAGGGTGTAGGCGACGAACCCTTGGCTCTGCTGCTCGATCCCGGTGCCCCAGCTCGTCGACTTCTCGGTGTCGCCGATCATGTGGGGCGGCACGCCGAAGAACATGGCGATGTCCGAGCGGCTGAATTTCCGAGTCTCGATGAACTGCGCGTCCTCGGCGGACATGCCGAGCTGCTCGTAGCCCATGCCCTCCTCGAGGATCAGCGTCCGACCGGCGTTCTCTGCGCCGCGATAGGCCTCCAGGCTGGCCCGGAGGTTCGCCTGGCCTTCGGGGCCGAGCTGCTTGTCGTGCTTCAGGATCGCGCCGACCGTGGCGCCGTTTCGGAACATGTTGGCGCCATGGCGTTCGGTAGCGATCGCGAGGCCGAGGGTCTCTCGCGCATAGGCGATCACCGAGATCCCGGTCACGCCGTCCAGCGTCATCCCGACCAGATGCATCACGTCGGCCTGGGGAAGGACGAGCCGGCGCCCGTCCTTCCGGGTGTAGGTGTAGACCAGCGACAGGTCGTCGAGCTGCTTCACCTCCACCCGATCGGGATGCATGGGCAGCAGCTCGATAACGTCGCCACGCGCATCCTTGACCTTCAGCGCGTAGGCGTTCCCCCGCAGCAGCAGGTGCATCTGGGCCATGCGGCGGAAGGCCGACGGCGTCATCCAGCGGTTCGGCCGCCGGCGCAGGAGCTTCCACAGCGGATGATCGCTCGCGTCGCTTCGCGTGCGGTCGTCGACGCGACGCTTGATGCCGAGCGGCAACGTCGCGATGGCGCCGGAGATGATCCGGACGCAGGCGAAGACGGGCGGCACCTGCATCGCCGCTTGGGACGTCACCGCGACCCCCGCGCCCGTCTGCTGGCCGGAGCCGCGCAGATAGTCCCCCAGTTCCGCAGAGGAGGTGATCAGGCGGCCCGGGCCTGCGTCCTGAACGGCCGCCTGGGGGCGTCCCTCCGATGGTGCGCTCAGCGTCGGCTCGATCGCCGAGCTCGTCGGAGCATCCGCGCGGCGGAAGAGGTCACGGAAACCCACGTCAGACCACCAGCAGGCCGCGTTCCGCGTACACCGAGCGTCCGCCGCTCGGCTCCGGATTCAGGGCCATGAGGCTGGCCGCGTTGAAGCCCGCCACGAGCGGATCGATCTTCGCGCTGCCGGCCGACTGCTTGTTGATCACCCGCGCGTTCCCCCGCTGCTCGGTCTTCGCGTTGCCCACGCACCACCGCATCATCGGCGATCCGTCGTGGGTGAAGGTCCCGTCGTTGAGCTTCCGTTCCAGGGTCCAGATGGCCCCGGTGAGCCGCCACCCCTGCATCACCGCCACGACCTGCGGATGCTCCATGCCCTCGGCCGCGAGGGCGTCCACCAGGGCGCCGACGCCGTTCGGGTCGATCCCGATTCCGTTCTCCTCGGGCAGCAGCCCGGCGTCCCGGATCGCGACGCAGCCGGCGACGATCTCCTCGAGATCCTGCACCGGGCTCTCGCACTTCGTCAGCGTGCCGGCCGCGGCGAAGTCCAGCAGGCGCGGGGCGATGTCCTTGCGCCGCTCGAACACCGCCTCGTGCGCCCAGGCGTGGAACCACCCGCGCCAGACGCGGGTCCGGCCACAACGCCCGAAGACCGCCTTGCCCATCAGGTCGTCGAGGCCGCCTCCGTCGATCCCGACGGTGCAGACCTCGGAGGCCTCCATCAGCTCCTTGAGCTTTGCGAAGCGCGGATCGCCGCGCATCACCCAGAGCTCGGCGCCGATCCAGCGGTCGGCGTGCAGCCCGATGCCCACCTCGACGTTGAGGTGCTGGGATGCGAACAGCGCCATGGCGTCAGGGCCGTCCTGCCGCGCGGCTTCGTACTCGTCGCGCAGGTAGTCGAGCGACACCGATCGCTCGAGGTTCGGGTTCACCAGGCCCCAGGTCTTTTCGTCCTTCCAGTCGCCGGCCGCCGCTTTCTTCGCCGGCAGCTCATAGAGGACGGCGAGCACCGACTTGTCGCTCTCGCCGTCCCGCACGGCGCGGGCTCTCGCCAGCTCCCGCTTGAACTGGCCGCTCGGCGGGGCCTTCGACTGGGTGGTGATCTGCAGGAGGAAGCCGTCGGGCCGCGAGGCCAGGCCGCCGCGCAGCTCCAGGAAGATCTCCGCCGCCTTGGTCTTGGCGCCCAGCACATGGGTCTCGTCGATCAGGACATACGTGGCCTTCGACCCGGTCACCACGTCGCCGTCCGCCGACAGGATCCGGATCTCGGCTGCCGTGTCGCGGTGCGTGATCTTCTTCAGGTGCAGCTGCACGTGGAACAGCGTGCTCAGGTCCGGATCGAGGGCGATGATCCCCCGCGCCTGCTTGAAGGCGATGTCGGCGATGTTCTGCGTCGGCGCGATCAGGATCAGCTCGGCCGAGGGCCGCTCGTTCAGGATGGCAGCGGTGACGATCACCGCGGCGGCGATGGCGGACTTGCCGTTCTTCTTCGGCACCAGGAGGAAGAACTCCCGGATCATCCGCCGCCTGGTCTCGGGGTCGTAGCTGCCGAAGATCGCCCCGACGAAGTCGAAGACCCAGGTCTCGCAGACTTCGCCGTAGGTCGGGTTGCCGATCAGGTCGGGAACCCGCAGCCGCTTGAAAATCCGCAGCGCCCGTTCGGCCACCACGTCGAAGAGCGGCAGGTCGGGCACCAGGCTGCGGCGCTCGAGGATCCGTTCTTCCCAGTCCGGCAGTGCGGTGCACCACGCCCCACGGGTGCGGGCCTGATCGAGGCTCAGTTCCATTTGCCCGGCGCCAGATCGTCGCCCCAGGCGCCGCCGTCTCGCATCAGCTCGGACGCCGCGCGCCGGGCCTCCTCCTTCTTGCCCAGCTTCTCCTCCTGGGGCTCGTCGGCCATCCGCGCCGCGGCGAGGACGCGGTCGTTCTTGTCGATCATCCGGCCCAGCTCCTTGATCGCGGAGATGTCGCCGGAGGCGGCCTTCTCGATCACGACCTCGAAGCGCCAGGCGTCGAGGCGGTCGCGCTGCACGCCGCGGGCCTTGAGCTCTGAAAAATAATGCTTTCTCAGCGTCGGCACGGAGACGTGCAGTGCAGCGGCGATCCGCTGGTTCGACCAGCCGAGCGCAAGCAACACTATGACTTTGTTGCGGTTTTTCTGGCAGGCGACATGCGCCGGCCGCCCGCGTCGCCCGTTCGGGAACGTCACGACGTCCCCGAACAGGTCTCGGACCTCGGTCATTCACCCCTCCAGGGAAAAATTCTCTGCGTGTGGGCAGCCTCGGGTCTAGAGCCGGCCAGGCCCCAGAGATCCGCCCCCCCCTGGGGCCCGGATACCCTTATACCCATGTGCCGCGCTTGCCCCTCAGGCCCCGAGCCGCCTGGCCCAGCCGCTCGCCCGCCGGCCTGACCGCTCCGACCGCTGTTTCGCGCCGTCGTGGCAGGGCTTGCACAGGGTCTGGAACGGCCCGGCCCAGAAGCGCTCCTCGTCGCCCCGATGCGGCTCGACGTGGTCGCAGACGAGCTGCGACGTGTTGCCCTCGATCCTCCCGCACATCGCGCAGGTGAAGAGGTCGCGCACCAGCACCGACCAGCGCAGCCGCTGCCAGCGCGCCGTCTTGTACCAGGCCCGCCACCCTTCGGCCGCGTCGCGCAGGCGGGATCGGTCGGCCTCGGTCTCGGCGAGCCGCGCGACGCGCGGCTGCAACCGGCCGACCCGAGGGGCGGCGGTGCGCAGGCGGGCCATGCAGGACCTCGGATGGTGGGGACTTCAACGAGAAGCGCCCGGGCGAGGTCATCTCGTCCGGGCGCAGTTCTATCGTTCGGGTAGGTTGCCTAGCTGTGGCCGATAGTCAACACCTTTCTTCGACCCACGGGCGCATCGGCGGCAGGTCGTCCGTGAGCGCCCACTGATCGAGCCGCCCGCGCAGACCGACCGAGAGGTCGACCACCGCGCACCACCACCGCAGGTAGGTCTCGCGGTCCGCCTCGATCCGGGCCAGCGAGGGGCGGTAGACGACTGGGCACCAGCGGACATCGCGGGTCGAGGCGCGCCCCCGCCGGCCGCGGGCCTTCACCTCGATCCGCTCGACGACCTCGGTCCGCGCGCTGTGACCGTGCGCCCCCGCCTGCCAGGCCGCCGGCTCGACCCGGACCTCGGCCAGGGCGAGCCCCAGCGGACGCGCCCCGGCCCGCGCGCTCTCGGCGACCGTCAGCGCGAGCCACCAGGGCAGCCGCGCGACCGCCGCAGCGATCGCCTCGGCATCGTGGTGCGCTGCGCTGACCCCGCCTCCGTCGACCCGGGCGCCGAGCTCGGCCTGCCGGAGCGCGACATACTCGAGCCCGTAGGACGGCCCCGAGGGCGCGACCGAGGCGCTGGGGTGATCGAGGCCCACGCGCTCGTTTCGGAAGGCCCACTCCAGCGCGCGCTCGATACCGCCGGTCCATCGCGCCGGGGGCGGGCATGGGCGCGCGGCCGGCGCGCTCCGCATGGCCAGGTCATGCCGCATCGTTCACCCCCGTTTCCGTTCCGTTCGGGAACACCAGCGCATGCACCCGCGCCCGCCCGGCCTCCCAGGCCGCCAGCTCCTGCAGGTCGCCCTCGCCCGCCCGCCCCTCAGCGCGCCGGCGCTCCGCCGCGGCGACATCGAGCGCCCGCCGCGCCGCCCGCTCCTGCATCGACTTCCACGCCGCGTCTCCGGTGGGCGGCTTCCGCCAGCGGTGCAGGTAGCGGGCGAGTTCGGCCGCCTCGAAGGGGCTCCGCACCCAGGCCGCGCGGCCGGCGGCCGACCGCATGTAGCTGGTCAGCAGCCGGTCGCTCGGCGGCGGGGGAGCCTCGATCCGCTCGGCATAGGCGCGGATCACGAGGTCGGAGGGCCAGGCGGCGACGCCCCTCTCGACGCTGACCCGGGCAAGCACCTGGCGCAGCGCCTCGAGCCCCTCGGGCGTCATGTGGGCCAGCCGCTCGGCGAGCTTGCCCATGCGCTCCCGGTGGGCGTCCTCGGTCATGCGCTTCCCGCGCTTCATCCCCGCCGCCTCCAGCGGCTCGATCAGCAGGGTTCGCACGCGGGTCCGACCCGGCATGTCCTTCTCAGCCAGTTCCCCGGTCTCAGTCATGTCGGCCTCCGCTGCTTGAGGGGGGTAGGGGGGTATAGGTGCGGGTACGGGTGAGGGTGGTGGCGAAACAGCGCCGAAACACGCGCGAGTGTTTCGCGAAACAGTTGCGAAACACCGGGGCGTCAGGACGGGGTAGGGCGGCGGTTCCGCATGATGTCGGCGACCCGCGCCAGCTCGGCTCGGTCATTCGAAGCGCGACCGTCGACGACCGTCGAGACGTGATCCATGGCGGCACGGACGTTCGGCGCCGACCATTGATCCTTGCGCGCGGCGAGCCGGTCGCGCACCGCCTGCACGAAGTCGTCGCGCTCGGTCAGACCGGCGTGGGCGCCGCACTGGTCACGCATGATGGACTTGAGCCGCGACCAGCGCGACCGCTCCCCGGCGCGCTTGTTGCGCTCCCGCGACTGGCGGATGGTCTTCAGCGTATTCTGCACGACGTCCTCGACGTCGCGGTTGCCTAGGCGAACCTGCCCTTCGGCTGGATCGGCCTCGGGATCCTGAGGCAAGCAGAGCACCGGCTCCCACCCAGCCAAAGCGCCGCGACCACGCATTGCGGTCCAGCGCCGGGGTGTTCCGCCAAGTCCAGCCATGTCGGCCAGCTCGACGTCGTCGTCGGGCAACGTTCCTGCTGGATCCTGGCGCATGGAGGCCATCATCAGCCGGAACCAGAACCAGCCGGCCTCGGGGTTCATCTTCCGCAGCAGGCGGCTCTCGAGCAGCTTGTCGTGGTGCAGCGGCACCCAGTCGACGCGCAGCGTCTCGCCGAGAGGCAGGGAGTAGATGCGGACCACGTCGGTCATTCGGCCGCCTCGGCGCTCACGGTCGGGGTCAGCGGCCTGCGCCCCTTTTGGTGGACGGGCAGCGGCTCGGACCAACCGAGCGGCGGCTCCGACCGCGTGGAGCCGCCCGGGAGCATGCCGAGCGCGTTCATGTAGAGCTCCAGCATCGCCTCCTCTTCGGAGCGCTCCTCGGGCTTTTTCTTGCGCAGGGCCACGATCTTGCGGAGCGTCTTCGCGTCGAACCCGTTGCCCTTCGCCTCGGCGTAGACCTCCTTGATCTGCTCCGAGACCTCCTTCTTCTCCTCGTCCAGCCGCTCGATGCGCTCGACGATGGCGCGCAGCTGGCCGGCGGAGACGGTCGTCGCGGAAAAGTCGTCGTCGGCGTCCTTCATTCGCCCCCCTTCGCCACCATCGCGGCGTGCTGCTCGCGCAGGACGATCACCGCCCCGGCGAAGTAGTTGATGGCGCCCAGCAGCTCGGCCACGTCGCGGCCCGGCGGCAGGCGCATCGCCTCCTGGCCCTTCTTCATCGCCTGGCCGACGTTGAAGCCGGGGCCGACCATGCGGGCGATCTCGCAGATGGGCTGACGGTCGAAGGGCGTCTCGCCCTGAGCGTGGCGCTCCCGGCCCTTGCCGGCCGCCGCCTGGTCGAGCGCCTCGGCCAGCACGGCGGCAAGCGCCTCATATCCAGCCGGGACGCTCACGCCGCCGCCTCGCCGTCGAACGGCTCATAGTCGCCGGGCCGCTCCCATTCGCGGCGGCAGGGCGGGATCCACTTGAACAGCGTGTCGCCGGCGGCGAACTCGGGCGCCTCGCGATCCCAGACCAGCCAGCAGTAGGCCGTCGCGGTCGAGGGCTTGCGCATGCCGCCCTCGCCGTCGTTCTTCATCGGATCCCAGTAGGCGATGTCAGGATCGCGCAGCACGCCGCGGTGCATGATCACCCGCTCGCAATGCTGGGCGATCAGCGTCGGCGGATGCAGCTCGAAGAGCTCGCGATGACGGGTCCCGCCCTCGAGGAAGGCCGTGCGCACGATCAGCGCCACGCCGCGCCGCGCCACCTCGAGCCCGCGAAGAGCGAAGTCGAGCGCCAGGCGGAACGGCGGGTTGGTGATGATCCAGTCGGGCGTGTGCAGCGGATCGCCCGGCATCAGGAAGTCATGGACGGCGAAGCCCGTGCCGTAGTCGTGGACGTCGGAGGCGTGCACCGTGCCGGCCAGTCCGGTCAGCGCCCGCACGATGGCGCCGCGGTTGGCCGCGGGCTCCCAGGCGCTCGCCGCAGCCCAATCGTCGGCTGACATGAGCTCCGAGAGAAGCCGCCGCGCCGCCCAGGGCGGCGTCGGAAAGTCGTCGAGGCTCGTGTGCGGCTCAGTCCGCTGCTGGCGCACCGCCGAGGAGAGGTTGCCGTTCACGCTGCCGTCTCCTCGAAGTCCCATGGGTCCAGCCCCTCGCGCCGCCGGACGGCCTCGACGACGTCGGGATTCCCGTCGAGGCGGCCATAGATGCGGCCTCCCGTCGAGGTGGGCACCGCGAAAGTTCGCGGCTGCACCGCTCTCGCCGCCCCACGACGTCGCCGCTCCCCTTCGGTCAGGCCGCGAACGATGGTGTTCACCCGCTCCCGCGGCACGCCGATCAAGTTGCGGATCTCCGCCGATCGAAACCCGGCCAGCACCAGTCGCTTCGCCTCGACCAGTCGCGCCGCAAGCGCCTCCTGGCAGGCGGTGCAGCGCCGCGCCTGATCGAATTGCGCCGCTGGCCGGCTCTCACCGCAATCGCGACAGTTGGCCATCCGCGACATTGGAACGCCTCTCAGAAAATGCCCGCCGGCGGCGCGAGGGCCGTCCGGCGGGCAGGTCCAACAGGGAGGATGCGTCCAGGCGAAGCGCCCGACGCCGTCCGGCCGTCCCCGGCCGAACCTGGTGACCGGGCCGCGCCCGGAAGGGATGGCGGCGGGGGCGACTGTTCTCGCCCCGCGGGCGCCCGCGGGGCCGCCCGCCGCCGCCCCCGGACAGGCAGGGAGGCGCCCGCCCGGGATCTGAAAATGCGGCCGGCCCGAACAGGCCCGGCCCGGCCGCAGGAGCCTCGCGCGCGATTTCCGAGGTCGGGCGACAGTGGGCGCCCTGCGCGAGGGGGAAGCGAGATCGCGCCCCGCCGCCCGGTGGGGCAGGCAGACGGGGCGCGCACCGGCCGACGGCGAGGGGGAATGCGCCGGCCGGATGGGATGACGGGCGAGGGCGCTCACGACGACGCCTCCCGGGCGAGGCGGGCGCGGGCGGCGGCGATGCTCTCGGCCGCGAGGTC
>CAXGVP010000030.1:0-13752 GCA_964013055.1 uncultured Albimonas sp. | reverse complement strand
GCGCGGACCCGGAGGGGCGGCTGCTGGCGACGCGCGGGATCGCGCGCACCGCGCTCGCCACCTCCTCCCCCGGCGCGCTCCGCTTTGCCAACGGCGCCGGGCACATCCTGCACCCCGCGGTCCCCGAGCTGGCCGCGCCCTGGACCACCGTCTGCGCCGAGGCCTCGACCGCGGCGCTCGCCGACGCCGTCTCCACCGCGCTCGTGTTCCTGACCGGGGCGGAGGCCCGCCGCCTGCCCGACCGCCTGCCAGGCCTGCGCCGGCTGCTGCTCTTCGGTCCCGGCGGCGAGCTGCGCATCGGCTGAGATTGACGCGCGCCCCCTGCCCATGCGGTCATGTCCCATGACCCGCCCGCCTCCCCGCGGCTTCCCCGAGGCCGAGCACCGCGCCCGCCTGGCCCTGGCCCAGGCGGCCATGGCGGCCGAGGACCTGGACGCCCTGCTGCTGACCACCGAGCCCGAGATCCGCTGGATCACCGGCTTTCTCACCCGCTTCTGGGAGAGCCCGACGCGGCCCTGGTTCCTGGTGGTCCCGGCGCACGGAGACCCCGTGGCCGTGATCCCCTCGATCGGGGCCGAGCTGATGCGGGCGACCTGGATCCGGGACGTGCGGACCTGGTCCTCGCCGGATTATGCCGACGACGGGATCTCCCTGCTCGCCGCGACGCTGGCCGAGCGGACCCCGCCCGACGCGCGGATCGGGGCGCCCATGGGCCGCGAGAGCCTGCTGCGAATGCCGCTCGCCGACTGGCACGTCCTGTCGGAGCGCATCGGGCGGCGGCGGTTCCGCGACGATCACGGGCTGATGCGCGCCCTGCGAATGGTGAAGTCGGAGGCCGAGATCGAGAAGATCGCCGCCGCCTGTGCCGTCGCCGGCCGCGCCTTCGCCCGGGCGCCCGGCATCCTGACCCCCGGCCGCCCGCTGTCGGAGGTGTTCCGCCGCTTCCAGATCCTGTGTCTCGAGGAAGGGGCCGACCAGGTGCCCTACCTGGCCGGCGGGGCCGCGCCGGGGGGCTACGGCGACGTGATCTCGCCCGCCTCGGACCGGCCGCTGGCGTCGGGCGACGTGGTGATGCTCGACACCGGCCTCTCGCGCGACGGCTATTTCGCGGATTTCGACCGCAACTGGTCGCTGGGCCCGCCGGCGCCCGAGGTGGCCGAGGCCCATGCCCGCCTGGTCGAGGCGACCGATGCGGCCGCAGCGCTCGCCCGCCCCGGCGCCAGCCCCGCCGACCTCTACCACGCCATGCGCGCCGTGCTGGGGGGCGAGGGCGACGTCGGCCGGCTGGGCCACGGCCTGGGCATGCAGCTGACCGAGCCGCCCTCGCTGATCGCCGCCGACCTGACGCCGCTGACGCCCGGCATGGTGCTGACGCTGGAGCCCTCGCTGACGCTCGGCCCCGGCCGGATGCTGGTGCATGAGGAGGTGATCGTGGTGCGCGAGGACGGGCCGCAGGTCCTCTCGCCCCGCATCGGGCCGGAGATCCCGGTGATCTAGGCCCCTCGGCCCTCGGCCAGGTGCTCCGCCAGGATCGAGGCGCCCAGCGCGATCAGCGCCAGCCCCCCGACCGCGCCCACGATCCGCCCCAGGCGACGGCCCAGCAGGCGGCCGGCGAGCACGCCCGTGGTGCTCATCGCCAGGGTGGCGAGGCCGACGGCCGCGGCCACCGCCAGGATGTTCACCTGCAGGAAGGCCAGCGACACCCCCACCGCCATCGCGTCGATCGAGGAGCCCACCGCCGTCGCCACCGTCGCCCAGAGCGAGGCGGGGCGGGGCGCGTCCTCCGCCCGCGCGGCGAGGGCCTGGAAGATCATGTGCAGGCCCACGGCGCCCAGCAGGGTGAAGGCGACCCAGTGGTCGACCGCGGCCACGTGGCGGCTGGCGGCGACGCCCAGGGCCCAGCCGATCAGGGGGGTCAGCGCCTCGACCGCGCCGAAGATCGCGCCGGTGCGCAGGGCGCGCGCCCAGCCCGCCGGCCGTTCGACCGCGCCGCGGCCCAGCGCGGCGACGAAGGCGTCGACCGAGAGGGTCAGCGCCAGGATCCCGATGGCGGTGGGGGACATGGCCCGCCCTCCTGCGGACGTCGGACCGGCGCGCCGGGGCGCCTCGCCCGCCGGGTCGCCGCGCCATGGATCCGGGCGGAGGAGGGGCGCATCGCCGGCCTCCGCGCGGGAGGGGCCAGATAGGGGGCGGAGGGCAAGAAGTAAAGCGAAATCATGGTCTTGAAGTTGAGACGCATTTGCAGCCGGGCGCTGCGTCAGGCGGCCGGCAGACGAAAATGGGGCGGCCCGCGAAGGACCGCCCCAGGCAGGGACCCTGGGCTGGGGGAGGAGGATCAGCCGCAGGCCGCGACCGCGCGACGGGTCAGCACCCCGACCAGGTGCGCGCGATACCTCGGCGACCCGTGCAGGTCGCCGATCATGCCCTCGGCCGGATGGGAAAGCCCGTCCAGCGCCGAGGGGGAGAAGCTGGCGGACAAGGCCCGCTCGGCCTCGGCCCAGCGGAACACCCCGCCCTCCGAGGCGCCGGTGACGGCCACCCGCACGCCGGAGGCGAAACGGGCCACGAAGACCCCGACCAGGGCGAAGCGCGAGGCCGGCTGCTCGAATTTTTGATAATCGGCGGCCAACGGCGCCGGGAACTCGGCCGCGGTCAGCAGCTCGCGCTCCTCCAGCGCCGTCTCGAACATGCCCAGGAAGAAATCGTCCGCGGCGATGGCGCGGCCTTGGGAGGTGTGCAGCGTGGCCCCCAGGCCCAGCGCCGCCGAGGGATAGCAGGCGGCCGGGTCGTTGTTGGCGAGGCTGCCGCCCATGGTGCCGCGGTTCCGCACCGCCGGGTCGCCGATCTTGCCCGCCAGCGCCGCCAGCGCCGGGATCGCGGCCTGCACCTCGGCCGAGCCTGCCACGTCGGCATGGCGCGTGGCGCCGCCGATGCGCAGCGCGTCGCCGTTGCGCGAAATCCCCTTCAGCTCGGCGATGCCGGTCAAGTCGACCAGCGTGCCCGGCATCCCCAGCCGCGCCTTCAGCGTCGGGATCAGGGTCTGGCCGCCGGAGAGGGGCTGCGCCTCCTCCGCCTGCATGGCCTGCACCGCCTCGGCGAGGGTCGCGGGCCGGGCGAGTTCGAAATCGTACATCCTGGGTCCTCCCTTGGGCGTCCCCTCCCGCCGGGGCGGGAGGAGCGGGGGTTCACTCGGCCGCGGCCGCGGGGCGGGCGGCGTCGATCGCCTCCCAGACCTTCGAGGGGGTCAGCGGCATGTCGAGATGCGCGATCCCGTAGGGCGCGAGCGCGTCCAGCACCGCGTTGACCAGCGCCGGCGGGGAGCCGATGGCCCCCGCCTCGCCGCAGCCCTTCACCCCCAGCGGGTTATGCGTGCAGGGCGTGCAGGCGGAGTTGTCGACGGTGAAGCTGGGCAGGTCGCGGGCCAGCGGCATCGCGTAGTCCATGTAGGAGGCGGTCAGCAGCTGCCCCTGCTCGTCGTAGACGCAACCCTCCATCAGCGCCTGGCCGATGCCCTGGGCGAGGCCGCCATGCACCTGCCCCTCGACGATCATCGGGTTGACCACGTTGCCGAAATCGTCGGCGGCGGCGAAGGACATCACCTGCACCTTGCCGGTGTCGGGATCGACCTCGACCTCGCAGACATAGGCGCCCGAGGGGTAGGTGAAGTTGGCGGGGTCGTAGAAGGAGGTTTCCTCCAGGCCCGGCTCGATCGCGTCCAGCGGGTAGTTGTGGGGGACGTAGGCGGCGAGGCACACCTCCGCCCAGGCCACCGAACGGTCGGTGCCGGAGACGGAGAACTTGCCGTCCTCGAAGGTGATGTCGGCCTCCGAGGCCTCCAGCAGGTGGGCCGCGATCTTCTTGGCCTTGGCCACGATCTTGTCGACCGACTTCACGATGGCCGAGCCGCCGACCGCGAGCGACCTGGACCCATAGGTCCCCATCCCGAACGGCACCTTGGAGGTGTCGCCATGCACGATGTCGATGGCGCCTTCCTCGATCCCCAGCAGGTCGGCGACCACCTGCGCGAAGGTCGTCTCGTGCCCCTGCCCATGGGAATGCGAGCCGGTGAAGACCGAGACGGAGCCCGTCGGGTTCACCCGCACCGTCGCCGCCTCGTAGAGCCCCGCCCGGGCCCCCAGCGCGCCCACCAGCGAGGAGGGCGCGATCCCGCAGGCCTCGATGTAATGCGCCAGTCCGAAGCCGCGCAGCTTGCCGCGGGCGGCGCTCTCGGCGCGCCGCGCCTCGAAGCCGGCGCGGTCGGCGACCTCGAGGACCTTGTCGAGGGTCATGTTGTAGTCGCCGCTGTCGTATTCGACGGCGACCGGGGTCTGGTAGGGGAACTGGGTGATGAAGTTCTTCCGGCGCAGCTCGGCCGGGTCCATGCCGATCTCGCGGGCGGCTTTGTCGACCACGCGCTCGATCAGGTAGGTGGCCTCGGGGCGGCCGGCGCCGCGGTAGGCGTCGACGGGCACGGTGTTGGTGAAGACCGCGCGGACGTTGGTGAAGATCAGCGGGGTCTTGTAGTTGCCCGCCAGCAGGGTGCCGTGCAGCCAGGTCGGGATGCAGGGCGCGAAGGTGCTGAGGTAGGCGCCCATGTTCGCCAGCGTGGTGGAGCGGAGCGCGAGGAAGTTCCCCTCCGCGTCCATCGCCAGCTCCACCTTGCAGACATGGTCGCGGCCGTGGGCGTCGGACATGAAGGCCTCGGCCCGGTCCGAGGTCCACTTCACGGGCCGGTTCACCACCCTGGCGGCGAAGGTGACGAAAGCCTCCTCCGCGTAGTGGTAGATCTTGGAGCCGAAGCCCCCGCCCACGTCCGGCGCCACCACCCGCAGCTTGTGCTCCGGCAGGCCCAGCACGAAGGCGCCCATCAGCAGCCGGATCACATGCGGGTTCTGGGAGGTGGTCCAGAGCGTGTGCATGTCGTCGGCGTCGTCGTATTCGCCCAGCGCCGCGCGCGGCTCCATCGGGTTGGCGACGAGGCGGTTGTTGCGCAGCTCCAGCACCGTGACGTGGTGGGCATTGCGGATCGCCTCGTCCACGGCGTCCTTGCTCTCGGCCGGGAAGTCCCAGTCGTAGCAGAGGTTGTCGGGCGCCTCGTCATGCACCTGCGGCCCGCCCGCGACGGCGGCGCGCATGTCGACGGCGGCGGGGAGCTCCTCCAGCTCCAGCTCCACCAGCTCGGCGGCGTCCTTCGCCTGGGCGCGGGTCTCGGCGACCACGGCGACGATCGGGTCGCCGACGTGGCGCACCTTGCCCTCGGCGAGGATCGGGTGCTTGGGCTCCTTCATCGGCTGCCCATGCCGGTCGGTGATCTGCCAGCCGCAGGGGATGCCGCCGACGCTCTCGAAATCCTTCGAAGTGAAGACCTTGATGACGCCGGGCGCGGCTTCCGCCGCCGAGACGTCCAGCGACACGATCCGCCCGTGCGCCATGTCCGAGCGCAGAAAGTGCACATGCGCCTGCCCGGGCCGGTTCATGTCGTCGACGTAGCGGCCCTTGCCGGTCAGGAACCGCTTGTCCTCGCGCCGCTTCGAGCTGGCGCCGATGCCGGTGATCCTGTTCATGTCCGCCTCCCTCACTCGGCCGCGACGGGCTGCGCGCGCAGCTCCTCGGCGGCGGCCAGCGCCGCCTTGACGATGTTGTGGTAGCCCGTGCAGCGGCAGATGTTGCCCTTGAGCCATTCGCGCACCTGCGCTTCCGAGGGCTGGGCGTTCACCCGCAGCAGGTCGGTGATCGACATCACCATGCCCGGGGTGCAGAAGCCGCACTGAAGCCCGTGATGCTCCTGGAAGGCGGCCTGGACGACGGACATCACGCCGCCGCGGGCCTCGCCTTCGATGGTGCGCACCTGGGCGCCGTCGGCGGTCGCGGCGAGCATGGTGCAGGCCTTCACGCTCTCGCCGTTCACCAGCACCGTGCAGGCGCCGCACTGCGAGGTGTCGCAGCCCACATGCGTCCCGGTCAGGCCGAGGTCCTCGCGCAGGAACTGCACCAGCAGGGTGCGTCCCTCGACCTCGCCCGAGACGGGCTTTCCGTTCACGGTCATCGAAATGCCGGGCATCTGATTCCTCCCCTGGCGATGTTCTTGGCTTGGGCGGCGCGCGCTCCCGTCCGCGCGCCGTCGGGTTCAGGAGATCAGGCGGCGAAGCCAGCCCTTTTTCTCCGGTTCGGGGGCCGGGGCGCCGGCCATCTCGGGCGTGCGGGCGGCGGTCGGCTCGGGCAGGACCCGGGCGGCGGCCTCGGGGCGCGGGGCGGCGGCCTCGACCTGCTGCTGGAACAGGGCGAAGAACTCGTCGGCCATCTTGCGCGCGAAGCCGTCGATCAGGCGGGAGCCGAGCTGGGCGAGCTTGCCGCCCACCCGCGCCTCGGCCTTGTAGGTCAGGAGCGTGCCCTCGGGGTGATCCGAAAGGTCCACCCGCGCGCCGCCCTTGGCGAAGCCCGCGGTGCCGCCCTTGCCCTCGCCCGAGAGGAAATAGCCCTCGGCCGGGCGGATGTCCTCGAGCGTCACCTGGCCTTTGAACTTCGCCTTCACCGGGCCGACCTTCTGGGTGACCTCGGCCTCCATCTCGGTGTCCGAAAGCTTCTCCAGCCGCTCGCAGCCGGGGATGCAGGCCTTGAGCACGTCGGGGTCGTTGAGCGCCGCCCACACCGTGGCGCGGTCCGCCCGGATGATCCGTTCGCCGGCGAGTTCCATTGCGGGGCTCCTCCTGTCGGGGGTGTTCGTTGATCTGAGGGTAGGAGGGCGCGGGCGGCCCGCGCCATTGGACCTTAGGCGGGGGTCAGTCCGCCGGCGGGGTCCAGGTCAGGCCATGGGCCTCGAAGACCGCCGCCAGCCGGCCGTCCAGCACGGCGGCCGTCACCGCATCCCCCACCGCATAGGCCAGCGGCCGCCACGAGTGGCGCACCGCCGCCCCCAGCGTCCACGTCCCCCGCGCGAGGCCGGGCAACGGGGGCGAATGCACCGCCAGCGCCTGCGTCAGGCCCCATTCCAGCTCGTGCAGCGGGCCCATGGCGGCCTGCGTCTCGCCGCGGGCCAGCGCCTGCATCGCGGCCGGCGTCGAGGGGTGGCGGCGGATGTTCGCCCGCAGCACCCCGTTTCCGATGGACGACAGGTGGAAGTCCGCGAGGCTGTCGTTCTCCACCGCCACTGTGTCGAAGCGGAAAAAGGCCGGCACGGGCGGATCGTCGGGGTAGGCCTCGCGCCGGTAGGCGATGGCGAGGTGTTCCTCGAAATAGCGGCCGGTGAAGACCACCTGCTCGACCCGGCAGGCGTAGTCGCTGTCGTAGGGGACGTGCAGCATCACGTTGGACGCCTTGCCGTTCACCACCGGGCCCTTCCAGACGTGGTTGCGCAGGTCGTCGTCCAGGGTCTCGCCGGCGGCGACGAAGGTGAAGCGGGGCTCGACGCCCAGCTCCTGCGCGATGATCCGGCCCAGCGCGACGTCGACGCCCCTGGGCTCTCCGTCCTCCTCCCACGACCAGGGCGGGAAGGCGTCGTAGACGGCGATGTCGATCCAGCCGCGGGCCTGGATGTCGTCCAGGCTCTGCCCCACGATGTCGCGCGAGGCGTTCTGCGGCCGCGCCTGGGGCGTCCAGTCCTCGCAACGCGCCGCGGCCGGGTCCGGGAGGAAGCAGAGGACCCAGGCCGCGGCCACCGCGAGCGTCGCCGGGGTGAAGCGACGGCGCGGCATCTCAGTGCGCGGCGCTGAGGCCGACGGTCAGCGTCTCGGCCGCGCGGGCGGGGTCCGCGGGATCCCCCGAGAGCTGGCGCGCGGCGCGGTAGGCGATCGAGTCCGCCACCGGCGCGCCCGAGGCGGTCTCGATCCGGCCGGCGATCTCGTGCAGCTCGCTGGCGACCGCGGCCACCTGCTCGGCGTTCGCCTGCTCGACGGCCATGGCGGCGAGCTGGTCGCGGATCTCCTTCAGGCGGGAGGCGTGCTCCTCGAGCGAATCTCCGTCCGGCCGGGTCTCGATATAGGTGCGGATCGCCCAGGCGGCCTTCTGGCCCAGCAGCTCGCCGAAGGCCGGCATCTTGGTGACGCCGTTCTGGGTGTAGCCGTCGCGGAAGCGCTCGGCATACCACTCGTCGCCGTATTCCTCCGCCTCCAGGAAGCGCAGGTCCGGCGCCAGCCCGCCCGACACCACCCCAAGCCCGTGGCAGCGGGCGCAGTTCTGGGTGTAGCCGCTGTCGCCGATCTCGATGGCGGTCGCCCAGACCTCGTCGCCCATGGCGCGGTAGGGATTCTCGGTCCGCCAGTCCTCGCCCACCTCGGGCAGCGCGTCGGTGTTCACCGGCTGGGGGGCCACGTCGCCATGGGCCCAGGCGAGCCCTGCCGTCCCGGCGAGCGCGAGGGCGATGGCGGCGGTTCTCAGGCTCGGGCGGGTCATCGGGGGCTCCCTGGCGGTTGGGTCTGTCGTTGGGGCAAGCGATAGCGCCGGGGGGCGGGGGGGCGATATTCGACCTTCGGGCGATAGCGGGGCGAAACGGTCGGGGGCCGCCTCCGACCATGGTCGAATGGACGCGGCGGCCTGCCGCAGCCAGCGTCCGGGGCCATGCTGAGACCGCTCGCCCTGCTGGCCGCCCTGGCCCTTCCCTCCGCCGCCTCGGCCGAGATGACGGTGCGCGTCGCCTGGCTGGAGCAGGGGGTCGCGCCGCCGCCGATCCTGTCGAACCTGGACGCGGTTCCGCAGGATCTCGGCCTCGCCGGCGCCCTGTTGGGGGTGGAGGACAACGCGAAGACCGGCCGTTTCCTCGGCCACGCCTATGCGCTGGAGATGCATGTCGTCGCCCCCGGCGGCGATTTCCTCGCGGCCGCCCGGGCCGCGCTGGCGCAGACCCCGCTGCTGGTCGCCAAGGCCCCGGCCGAGACCCTGCTGGCGCTGGCCGACCTGCCGGAGGCGCAGGGCGCCCTGATCCTCAACGCCTCCGCCCAGGACGACGCGCTGCGCGGCGAGGCCTGCCGGGCGAACCTTCTCCACGCCATCCCCAGCCACGCGATGCGGGCCGACGCGCTGTCGCAGTTCCTGACCGTGCGGCGCTGGACCGACGTGGCCCTGGTCGAGGGCGTGCACGCAGGCGACCGCGCCTTCGCCGCCGCCCTGCGCCGCAGCTTCCGCAAGTTCGGCCTGCGGCTGCGCGCCGACGAGACCTGGGAGTGGACCGCCGACATCCGCCGCGACGCCGGCCGCGAGACGCCGCTGTTCACGCAGGCCTTCCCCGACCATGACGTGATGGTCGTCGCGGACGAGGCCGGCGATTTCGCCCGCTACATGATGTTCAACACCTGGACGCCGGCTCTCATGGCCGGCTCCGAGGGCCTCGCCCCCGTCGCCTGGTCCCCCGCGCTGGAGCAATGGGGCGCCGCCCAGCTGCAATCCCGGTTCGAGACGCTGGCCCATCGCGACATGCGCCCCGAGGACTACGCCGCCTGGGCCGCTCTGCGCGCCATCGGCGAGGCGGCCACCCGCACCGGCGCCGCCGATCCGAAAACCCTGCGCGCCTACCTGCTGTCCGACGCCTTCGAGCTGGCCGGCTTCAAGGGCCGCCCGATGACCTTCCGCCCCTGGAACGGCCAGCTGCGCCAGCCGATGCCGCTGGTCCACCCCCGCGCGCTGGTCGCGCTGACCCCGCTGGAGGGGTTCCTCCACCCGCGCAGCGAGCTCGACACCCTCGGCCAGGACGAGGGCGAGAGCGCCTGCCGCGCCTTCGCAAGGGACCGATGATGCGCCTCGCCCTCTGCCTCGCGCTGCTCGCCACCCCGGCTTTCGCCGACGAGATCTGGGTGACGAACGAGAAGGACGACACGATCTCGGTGATCGACGTCGCCACGCTGGAGGTCACCCGCACCCTCCCCACCGGGGAGCGGCCGCGCGGCCTGACGTTTTCCCATGACTTCAGCCGGCTCTACATCTGCGCCTCGGACAGCGACGCGGTGCAGGTGATGGACCCGGTCTCGGGCGAGATCCTGCACGACCTGCCCTCGGGCGAGGATCCCGAGCAGTTCGCCCTGCACCCCGACGACCGACGCCTCTACATCGCCAACGAGGACGATGCGATCGCCACCGTGGTCGACGTCGAGACCCGCCGCGTCATCGCCCAGATCGACGTCGGCATCGAGCCGGAGGGAATGGCCGTCTCGCCTGACGGGCGCATCGCCATCACCACCTCCGAGACCACCAACATGGCGCACTGGATCGACACCCGGACCCATGAGCTGTTCGCCAACACGCTGGTCGACTCGCGCCCCCGCCATGCCGAGTTCGCCGGCGGCGGCTCGCAGCTGTGGGTGTCGTCCGAGATCGGCGGCACGGTCACGGTCTTCGCCGTGGCGGACCAGCGGGACCTCGCAAAAATCCGCTTCGAGATCCCCAACATCCACCGCGACCGCATCCAGCCCGTCGGGTTCGAGTTCTCGGAGGACGAGAAGACCGTCTTCGTGGCGCTGGGCCCCGCCAACCACGTCGCCGTGGTCAATGCCGGGACCTTCGAGGTCGAGGACTACATCCTCGTCGGCCGCCGGGTCTGGCACATGGCCTTCTCGCCCGACCGGAAACTGCTGTTCACCACCAACGGCGTCTCCGGCGACGTCACCGTGATCGACGTGGCGGCGCGCGAGGCGATCAAGACGATCAAGGTCGGCCGCTTCCCCTGGGGCGCCGCGGCCCGCCCCACCTCCGGAGGCTGACATGCGCCGCATCCTCGCAGCCCTTCTGTGCGCTCTCGCGCTCCCCGCCGTCGCCGGGGACTTCGGCCCCGCCGGCGTGCTGTCGTCGAAGAACAGGCAGGACCTGCCGCCGATCACGCTTTCGGCCGGATTGCCGCTGGCGGACGCGCCGCTGCTCCTGAAATCGGGGACCTACTACGAGATCGAGATCACCGCCGACGGCTCCGCCGAGCTGGCCCTGACCGGGCCGGAGTTCTTCCGCGCCATATGGATCGACGAGATCGTCGTCGAGGGGCTGGAGATCCGCCCGCTGGGCCTCGACAGCGTGGAGTTCGACGAGGCCGGCACGATGGAGATCGGCTTCCTCGCCATCAAGCCCGGCCGCTACGTTCTGTGGGTCCCCGGCTCCACCGGCGACCTGATGCGGCTGGAGGCGACCATCGAATGACCCCCGGCCTGCGCATCGAGGACGTGCGCTTCGCCTACGGGGCGAAGACCGCGCTGGACGGCGTGTCGTTCGTGGTGGCGCCGGCGGCGTTCTGCGCCCTGCTCGGCCCCAACGGCGCGGGCAAGTCGACGCTGTTCTCGCTTCTGACCGGGCTGATGCGCGCCCCCGAAGGGCGGCTGGAGGCGGCGGGCCACGACATCGGCCGCGATCCCCGCCGGGCGCTGGCCCGCATCGGGGCGGTGTTCCAGCAGCCCACCCTGGACCTGGACCTCACCGTCCTGCGCAACCTGACCTACTTCGCCGCCCTCCACGGCATCCCCCGGCGCGAGGCCGAGACCCGCGCCCGGACCGCCCTCGCCCGCCTCGGCATGGAGGAGCGCGCGAACGAACGCGCCCGCGACCTCAACGGCGGCCACCGCCGGCGGGCCGAGATCGCCCGCGCGCTGATGCACGACCCCGGGGTGCTGCTGCTGGACGAGCCGACGGTGGGGCTCGACGCCCCCTCCCGCGCCGCGTTGACGGCGCATTTGCACGACCTCGCGCGGGACGCGGGGCTCACGGTGCTCTGGGCCACGCATCTGGTGGACGAGGTGCGCCCCGCCGACCAGGTGGTGATCCTCCACCAGGGCCGGGTGGTCGCCGACGGCGCCGCCGCCGAGATCGCCGGCCCGCGCCCGCTGACGGACGTGTTCCTCTCGATCACCGGAAGGCGCGCGGCATGAGCCCGCATCTCGTCGCCCTCGGGGCCATCGTGACCCGCGAGGCCCTGCGCTTCGTCCACCAGCGCGAGCGCTTCGTCGCCGCGCTCGTTCGCCCGCTGGTCTGGCTGGCGGTCTTCGCCGCCGGCTTCCGGGCGGCGCTGGGCCTCTCGATCACGCCGCCCTACGAGACCTATATCGCCTACGAGGTCTACATCGTCCCCGGCCTCTGCGGCATGATCCAGCTGTTCAACGGGATGCAGAGCTCGCTGAGCCTGGTCTACGACCGCGAGATGGGCTCGATGCGCCTGCTGCTGACCTCGCCGCTGCCGCGCGGGTGGCTGCTGTTCTGCAAGCTGGCCGCGGGCGCCGCGATCGGGGTGATCCAGGTCTACGCCTTCCTCGCAATCGCCGCCGCCTTCGGCATCGTCCTGCCGTGGGAGGGCTATGCGCTGGCCTTCCCGGCGCTGGTGCTGAGCGGGCTGATGCTGGGCGCGCTGGGGCTGCTGCTGTCGTCCTTCATCCGGCAGCTGGAGAACTTCGCGGGCGTGATGAACTTCGTGATCTTCCCGATGTTCTTCCTGTCCACCGCGCTCTACCCGCTGTGGAAGATGGCCGAGTCCTCGCCGCTCTTGCGCGACCTCTGCGCGCTCAACCCGTTCTCCCACGCGGTCGAGCTGATCCGCTTCGCGCTCTACGCCAGACCCAACGCCGAGGCGCTCGGCTGGACGCTGCTGGCGCTGGGGGTCTTCGCGGCCCTGGCGCTGCGCGGCTACGACCCCGCCCGCGGACTGATCCGGAGGAAGGCATGAAACTCGCCCTCGCCCTCGCCCTGCTCGCCGCCCCCGCCCTCGCCCAGCCGGAGGCGCCCGACGCCGCCCCGCAGGGCGAGCTGAACCCAGAGGAGCTGACGCTCGAGAACAGCCTCGCCAAGGCCCGGCGGGGCGAGGTCGACATGGTGGTCTGCGCCAACGGCTATTTCATCACCAAGTGGGGCAAGCACGCCGAGGCGCGCGAGGTCTTCGAGGCCTGCGCCGAAGCCGGCTACGCCGCCGCGATGACCTGGATGAGCCAGATGGAGGACAACGGCCTCGGCGCCCCCGAGGACCCGCAGGCCGCCGCCGAGTGGTCGCGCCGCGCCGCCGCGACCGGCGACCCGGTGGGGCAGCTGAACTACGGACTCGCCCTGCTGCGCGGCCGGGGCGTGGCCCAGGACGAGGCCGCCGGGCGCGCCATGGTCGACCGCGCCGCCGCCCAGGGTTTCGACGAGGCGCGGCGCCTGAAGGGCGCCGGCTACGATCCCGCCGAGGTCACCCCCGACGCGGACGAGCCGCGATACGCGCCGAAGCTCTACTGACCGCCGCGGCCCCGCTGCGCCCCGCCCCTCGCCCGGCGGGGTGTCGGCGTGTCTAAAAACCAACGCGGCCAGGGCCTTGACCTCTCCGACCTTGGTGCAATTTCGGGCGCGGCTGACGCGGGGGATACTCCCGCATGAGCCGCCGAACGGCCGCAGCCGGGGGAAGGCTCGCCCGGAATCCCAGGGAGGGACCAATGAGACGACTTCTGCTGAGCGCGACCGCCTCGCTCCTGGCCATCACGGCGGCGAACGCCGAGGTCACCGAGGCCGACATCGCCGACGACGCCATCCTCACCGAGGCCGTGGTCACCAACGGCATGGGCCGCCACCTGCAGCGCTTCAGCCCGCTGGACGCGATCAACCGCGAGAACGTGGCGAAGATGGTCCCGGCCTGGGCCTTCTCCCTGGGCGGCGAGAAGCAGCGCGGCCAGGAATCGCAACCGCTGGTCAAGGACGGGGTGATGTACGTCACCGGCTCCTACAGCCGGATATGGGCGATCGACTCGGCCACCGGGCGCGAGATCTGGCAGTACGACGCCCGCCTGCCCGAGGGCATCCTGCCCTGCTGCGACGTGATCAACCGCG
>CAXGVP010000029.1:0-13949 GCA_964013055.1 uncultured Albimonas sp. | reverse complement strand
CCGCATCTACGCCGGCGCCGGGCGCGACGTGATCGACGGCGGGCGCGGCGACGACCTGATCTCGGGCGGCGCCGGCCCCGACCGCTTCGTCTTCGGCCGCAGCTGGGGCGGCGACGTGCTCGAGGATTTCTCGTCGGCGGAGGGCGACGTCCTCGACCTCCGCGCCCTCGACCTGCGCTGGCGGGACCTCGCGATCTCCCGCGGCGCGGACGGCGCCTGGCGGCTGGAGGTCGACGGCGACAGCCTCGAGGGGACCGGCGACGCGGCCCCGGACAAGGGCGACGTCCTGCTCTGACCTCCCGCGCGCGGCTCGACCGCACGCCGGGAATCGGGCAGAATGTTCGCCAATTGTTCTTTGATCGGGAGCCCGCGATGATCGTCCCCAACCTGATGTGCTCGGACATGGCCCGCTCGGTCGCCTTCTGGCGCGACCGGCTGGGCTTCGCCGTGACGATGACCGTTGACGCGGCGCGCGAGACGCGCTTCGGCCCCGACGCCTCCCCCGCGACGGCGGTGTTCGCGATCCTGGAGGGCGCCGGCGGCCAGCTGATGCTGCAGACGGCGGCGAGCCTCGCCGAGGACCTCCCCCGGGCCTTCGCCGGCGGCCTGCCCGACCGGCCGGGGACCGCGATCTACCTGCGCGACCTCTCCCCCGACGCGGTCGCGGCCGACCTGCCCGCCGAGGCGCTGCTCAAGGGCCCCGAGACCTCGTGGTACGGGATGCGGGAGGTCTATTTCCGCGATCCTGACGGACATGTGATCTGTGTTGCGGCCCCCGACGGCCCCGCGCCCGCCTGAGCCCTTGCCCGGCGGCGCGCCCCGCCCACCTCTGACCCGGAGGCGCCCGCCGCCACCTCTGACCCGGGCGCGCCCGCCGCCGACCGCCGCAGAGGGAGATCCGATGACCGCCCGACCGTTCCGCGCCCCCCTGGCGCTCGCCTTCATGGCCGTCGCCGCAGGCGTCGCCGTCCCCCCCGCCGCCCGCGCCGAGGTGTTCGAAACCTCGGCCGGCCCGGTCGAGGTCACCCCCGTCGGCCCCGCGTTCGAGCATCCCTGGGCCGTCGCCTTCCTGCCCGACTTCGCGACCACCGGCGCCCTGCTGGTGACCGAGCGTCCCGGCCGCCTGACCCTGGTGACCCGCGACGGCGCGCGCGCGATCGAGGGCCTGCCCGAGATCTACGCCGAGGGCCAGGGCGGCCTGCTGGACGTGGCCCTGTCCCCCGATTTCGCCGAAACCGGCCTGCTGCACCTGACCTACGCCGCCCCTGCCGGCGACGGCCGCGCCAACACCCATGTCGCCCGCGCCCGGCTGGACCGCGAGGCGGGGCGGCTGACCGACCTCGAGGTGGTGCTGGCGATGGAGACGAACGAGCGCGGCGGCCGCCACTTCGGCTCCCGCCTCGCCCACGCGCCCGACGGCACGCTGTTCGTGACCATGGGCGAGCGGGGCAACCGCGCCTCGGCCCAGGACCCGATGGCGGCGAACGGCAAGGTGCACCGGATCCTGCCGGACGGCGCGATCCCGCAGGACAATCCCTATGTCGGGGGCGGCGGCCTGCCCTCGGTCTGGTCCATCGGCCACCGCAACCCGCAGGGCGCGACGGTGGACCCCCAGACCGGGACCTACTGGGTGGTCGAGCACGGGGCCCGCGGCGGCGACGAGATCAACCTGCCGGAGCCGGGGGCGAACTTCGGCTGGCCCGAGGTCTCCTACGGCACGCATTACTCGGGCCGCGACTTCCCCAAGGGGGCCTCGGCCCCGGGGATCGAGGGGCCGGCGCACTACTGGGATCCGTCCATCGCGCCGTCCGGCCTCGCGGTCTACCGGGGCGCGCTGTTCCCGCAATGGGACGGCGACCTGCTGGTGGGGGCGCTGAAGTTCCGCAAGATCGTTCGCCTCGACGTCGAAGACGGCGCGGTCGTGGGGCAGGAGGACCTGGTCCCCGACGCCTTCGGCCGCATCCGCGACGTGCGCGCGGGCCCCGACGGGGCGATCTGGTTCCTGACCGACGCGGCCGAGGGCCGGCTCCTGCGCATGGCCCCCGCCGACTGAGCCCCCGCGGGGCGCGCTCTCCCGCCCGGCCCGTCCCTGCCGCGCCCCCGTGCCCGACCCGCACAGGCCGCGCCTCCCCGCCCGGCCCGCGCCTCCCCGCCCGGCCCGCGCCTCCCTGCCCGGCTCACGCCGGCCGCTCCCCTCTGCCCGGCCCGCCCCGGCCGCACATTCCGCCCCGCGCGGGCCGGTGACGGCCCTCTGCCCGGCCCGCGCCGCGCCCCCCTGCCCGGCCCGCCGAGCGCCGCCGGCCTCCGTTGCGAGCGGCCCGCCGTCGCGCATCCGCCCGCCGGGGGCGGCTGCAAGGGGGACGGCCGGGCGGGGCGATGCGGAGGCGCAGCCGACGCGAGGGCCGCCCGCGCCGGCCCCGCGACGCCCGCGCTCGAGGGATGGCGGGACAAGCCCTCGCCTCCCATGTATGGTTTTCAGCGGCGGCGGGGCCGGTTCCGGGTCCGCGCCGCCCAACGACATCGCCGCCCAATTGCATCGCCGGACAAACGGCGATCCGTGAGGACAGGAGCAGTTCCCATGACCCGCGCCCATCGCGCCGACCCCGACCGCCGCCGCCTGCTGGGCGCGGGCCTCGCCGCCGCGGCCCTCGCCGCCGCCGCCCCGCTCGCCCCCGCCCGGGCCGCCGACCCCGCGGACGTCATCGACCTGCGGGTCGACCATTCGATCGAGGACCTGATGGGCTCGGTCAGCGGCGCGCGCGAGCTGATGAACCGCGCCAAGGGCGTGCTGGTGATGCCCTCGATCACCAAGGCGGGCCTGCTGGTCGGCGGCATGTACGGCGAGGGCGCGCTGCGCATCGGCGGCAAGTCGGTCGGCTACTACTCGGTCGGCGCCGCCTCGATCGGCCTGCAGGCGGGCGTGCAGAAATTCGACCAGGCGCTGTTCTTCATGACCACCGCCGCCCTCGAGAACTTCCGCCGCTCGTCGGGCTGGGAGCTCGCCGCCGACGCCGAGGTGACGGCGATGAACAACAACCTCGCCGGCACCGTGACCTCGCGCACCACCCAGCACCCGGTGATCGCGGTGATCTACGGGCAGGAGGGCCTGATGGCCGGCGTCAGCCTGGAAGGCGCCAAATACACCCAGCTCAAGGAGCGCTGAGCCCCCCCGGATACGCGAAGGCCCCGGCGAGATCCTCGCCGGGGCCTTCCGGTTTCAGCCGGGTCGCGACGCCGGCTCAGGCCCGGCGGCGACGCCGCGCGACGGCGGCGAGCGCGCCCACGCCCATCACCGCCAGCGGCAGGGCCGCGGGGGCGGGCACGGCCGAGGCCGCCTCGAAGGTCCCTTGCACCTGGGCCGACGAGAGGGACGTGTCCCAGATCTCCACCCGGTGGATCCGCGCGTCGAGCGCGCCGATCATCGACGAGCCGAGCTTGTGCCGCGCGCCCAGCCAGATCACGCCGTCCGTCACGTCGAACGCTTCGAAGGAATTGACCTCGTAGGTCCCCAGCAGCACGCCGTCGCGATAGCCGGTCACCTGGGTCGTGGTCCCGCCGTTGGTCTTCTCGAACGTGTAGGCCATCTGCACCTTCTGGTTCAGCGGCTGATAGGCGTCCCAGGAATCCGACCCCGGCGTGCGCAAGAACAGGTTGCTGCCGACGCTCCACTCGTTGTCGCCGGCCTGCGGACGCTCGTCGAAGACGATGGCGTTGAACATGTCGGTCGAGACGGTGTCGAGCGTCAGCGCCGAGCCGGCGCCGGCGTCGTAGCTCAACAGCGTCACCCAGCTGATCAGGGTCATCGAGTCGAAGGTCGCGCTGCCCGCGACGTAGTTGGCCGACGCGTAGCCGGTCGGCGTCGTCCTCGAGCCGGTCACCCGCAGCGCGCCGTCCACGACCGCGGCGCCGCCGAAGAGCTGCATCTCTCCGAAATGGCCCGCCTGGTCCTTCAGCGGGTTGGCCGAGGAGAAGTCGTAGATCGCGACGGCCGTCGGCTCCACCATGCCGGCTTGCGCGGCGCCGGCGGCGAAGAGCGCGGTTCCCAACGCCAGCGCGGCGATGGCGAGAGTCTTTTTCATTTTCGTGGTCCCCAGCGATCACCAGGCGGTCGCGACTGACGGCCCGCGGCGCCTCTCCCGCGCAATAGCAGGACCCCGACGCACTGATCGTGAACTTCCGTAGCGCGAGGTTCAGAAATCGGCAATCCAGCTGACCCTGAGATGAATTGTTTCCCATCTGTCGAAAACGACTTTTGCATTCGCATCCGTGCAGGGCGCCTGAAAACGCAGAAGGGCGGGCCCGGGGGCCCGCCCTTCCGTCCCTCGCGAGGGCGTCGCTCAGTGGCCGAGGATCTGGCTGAGGAACAGCTTGGTGCGGTCGGAGCGGGGGTTCTTGAAGAACTCCTCCGGCTCGTTCTGCTCGACGATCTGGCCCTGGTCCATGAAGATCACCCGGTTGGCGACCTGGCGCGCGAAGCCCATCTCGTGCGTCACGCAGAGCATGGTCATGCCCTCCTGCGCGAGCTCGATCATGGTGTCGAGCACCTCCTTGATCATCTCGGGATCCAGAGCCGAGGTCGGCTCGTCGAAGAGCATGATCCGCGGCTTCATGCACAGGCTGCGCGCGATCGCCACGCGCTGCTGCTGACCGCCCGAGAGCTGGCCCGGGTACTTGTGGGCCTGGTCGGGGATCTTCACCTTGGCCAGGAAGTGCATCGCCGTCTCCTCCGCCTCCTTGCGGGGGATCTTGCGGACCCAGATCGGGGCCAGGGTGCAGTTCTCCAGGATCGTGAGGTGCGGGAAGAGGTTGAAGTGCTGGAAGCACATCCCGACTTCCTTGCGGATCGTGTCGATGTTCTTGAGGTCCGAGGTCAGCTCGGTCCCGTCCACCGTGATCGTGCCCTGCTGGTGCTCCTCCAGCCGGTTGATGCAGCGGATCAGCGTCGACTTGCCCGACCCCGAGGGGCCGCAGATCACGATCCGCTCCCCGCGATGCACGGTCAGGTCGATGTTCCGCAGCACGTGGAACTCGCCGTACCACTTGTTCATGTTCGAGATCTGGATCGCGACCTCGCTCGACACCTTCAGTTTCGAGGTGTCGACGGCGCTCTCGCTCGAGAAGGCGGTCTCGGTCATTTTCTCTCTCCTTCCCTTGGGATCAGCGGTGGTCGGTCGCGAGCTTGCGCTCGAGGTACATGGAGTAGCGGGACATGGCGAAGCAGAAGACCCAGAAGAACAGGCCCACGAAGACGTAGAACTCCCACACGATGCCGTTCCAGTTCGAGTCGGCGCGGATCGGGTTGATGATCCCCACCGGGTCCAGCAGGCCGATCACCGACACCAGCGTGGTGTCCTTGAACAGCCCGATGAAGGTGTTGACGATGCCGGGGATCGAGATCTTCAGCGCCTGCGGCAGGATGATCAGGCGCATCGACTTCCAGTAGTCGAGCCCCAGGGAGTCCGCCGCCTCGTACTGGCCCGAGGGCAGCGCCGCGAGGCCGCCGCGGATCACCTCGGCCATGTAGGCCGACGCGAAGAGCGTCGCCATGATCACCACGCGCAGGATCAGGTCCAGCGCGGTGCCCGGCGGGAAGAAGTAGTTCAGCACCGAGGAGGCGACGAACAGCAGCGTGATCAGCGGCACGCCGCGGATGAACTCGATGAAGATCACCGACAGCGTCTTGATGAAGATCAGGTCCGACTTGCGCCCCAGCGCCAGCAGGATCCCGAAGGGCAGCGAGGCCGCGATCCCGGTGATGCCGATGATCAGGGCGAGCATGAAGCCGCCCATGCGCGCGCTCTCGACCGGCTCCAGCCCGGGGCCGCTGTCGAACAGGCCGGGCACGAAGCTCCACCACACCAGCGCGACCAGCGTGCCGATCACCATGCCCGCGGCGCCCGCGTCGCCCGACATCGCCCGCTCGACGCCCCGGAAGGCGAAATAGCCGACGACGGGCCCGAGGATCGCCAGCACCACCGGCGCCAGCGGCCCGCCCCACAGCAGCCAGTAGGCCGCGAAGGGGAACAGGGCCGAGGCGATCAGCGCCTTGCGCGGAATGGCGTTGAACAGGATCGGGGCCGCTGCCGCGAACATCAGCAGGAAGGTGAGGATCGGGCGCCAGTAAAGCTCCTCGGGGTAGAAGCCGAACAGGAACTGGTTGAAGCGCTCGTTGATCACCGCCCAGCAGGCGAAGGCGCCCTCGACGCCCTTCGCCGCCGCGATCTCGCGGCACTCGCTCAGGCTTCCGGCGGACCAGACCGCGTCGACGAAGGCCCACTGGATCAGCGCCGGCAGGGCGTAGGCGATCACCAGGATGGCGATCACCGTCAGGATCCCGTTGGAGACCGAGGAGAACAGGTTCTCCCGCAGCCACTTGACCGCGCCCCGGTCCTTGGCCGGGGGCGGCGAGGGCGGGATCTGGCTGGTCGCGACGAAGGCGACGGTCTGCGCGTGAACGTCCGACATCAGCCATCCCTCCGAACGCGGCAGAAGTAGGTGACGTTCGGCCTTGCGCCGAACACCAGGTAGGCGATGGCGCCCAGCTGCGCGGCCGCGCAGCCCACCACCACCAGGACCGAGGGCAGCGAGGGGATCATCAGCCCCAGCGGGTTGCCCGCCAGCAGCGCCACGATCCACATCGCCAGCGTGCCCACCGCCAGGTCGACGACCCGGAAGTGCTTGAACACCGCCGTCAGCAGGGTCGAGAGCGTCATCACCACCAGCAGAAGGAAGGTCAGCTGCTGGAACAGCGGCCAGTCGAAATAGGGCGCGCGCAGCTCGGGCACGTCGGCGAGGAACAGGAACGCCAGTTCCGCCGCCAGCATCCCCGCGTAGAGCAGCACCACCAGGTTCAGCCAGCTTGCCACCCCGAAGTTGGGCTGGTGGGCCGCATCGCCCTTCTTGAGCGTGTCCCACGGGCCGGTCATGCCGTCGAACAGCTTGCCGAAGCTGAACGCGGTGCCGGTGGCCGAGGTCCGCTCCACCAGCTTCACCTGCTCGTTGTAGAGGTTCATGATCATCGAGATCGTGAGCGAGATGGACAGGTAGAAGGCCATCAGCAGCAGCAGCGTCTCGAACTCGCGGCCGGTCTGGTTGAGCGTGATGCCCCCCAGCGTGCCGGTCGCGTCCATGTAGCCCACCGCGATCGCCAGCGAGGAGTTCTTGGTGAGGTTGAGATACTGCGAGATCAGCGGCGGGATGATCACGCGGAGCGCCTGCGGCAGGATCACCAGGCTCATGGTGCGGTTGGCGCGCAGGCCCAGCGCGAAGGCGGCCTCGGTCTGCCCCTTGGAGACCGAGAGGATGCCGGCGCGCACGTTCTCGGCGATGAAGGCGCCGGTGTAGATCGACAGGGCCAGCCACAGCGCCACGAGGCTGTTGCGCATGTAGATGCCGCCGTCGAAGTTGAAGCCCTTCAGCTCCGGGTAGGCGAGCGTGATCGGCGCGCCCGCGACCACCGCGATCAGCGCCCAGACCACGAAGGGCAGGCCGATGATCAGGCCCAGGCGCACCCGCCAGATCGGCAGCAGGCGGCCGGTCTCCTGCTGGATGCGCTTGGCGTGGCGCGAATACCAGACCGAGCCGATCGCGCCCAGGATCAGGGCGGCGACCACGAAGATCGAGCCCGCGCCGAACACCGGGCCGGGGATGTAGAAGCCGCGGTTGGTGGCCACGATGCCGAGCATGTGCGCATCCGCGCCCGCCTGTCGGGGCGAGGGCAGGAACTCGTCGAAGACGGCGGCCAGCAGCAGGATCTGGATCAGGACGGGGATGTTGCGGACGGTCTCGATGTAGACCGTCATCAGCTTGGAGATCAGCCAGTTGTTGGACAGGCGCAGCACGCCCGCCACCACGCCGATCACGGTGGCCAGCAGGCAGCCCATCACCGCGATCAGCAGCGTGTTGAGCATGCCCACCACCGCCGCCGTGGTGTGGGAGGAGCGCGAGGTGTACTCGATCAGGCGCTGGTTGATGTCGTAGGAGGCTGGCCCCGTGAGGATGCCGAAGCTGAAGTCCTTGCCCAGCGCGGCGAGGTTCGCCAGCACGTTGGACACCAGGTAGCTCGCCCCCAGCAGGACCAGGATCAGGGCGATGACCTGGATGGTCAGCGACCTGTATCGCGTGTCGGTCCACAGCATGCCGAGGCGGAAGTCCGCGCGGGGCGGGTCCGTTATCGCCGTCATTTCGGCTTATCCTTCGCCTGTCGTCGCGCCCGGCCTCCCCGTGGCCGCCGGTTGATCCGATCGTGCCGTGGCGGGCGTCGTGTTGTGCAAAGCCTGTCGCAAAGCGAGAGGGGCGCGCCGTGGTCCGGCGCGCCCCTCCGTTTTCATCCGATCAGCGGAACGGCGGCGCGTAGAGCAGGCCGCCCTGGGTCCACTGCGCGTTCAGGCCGCGCTCGAGGCCGATGGCGGTGTCCGGGCCGATGAAGGCGTTGAACACTTCGCCGTAGTTGCCGACGGTCTTGATGATGTTGAGCGCGAAGTCCTTGTCGAGCCCCAGCATCGCGCCGTACTCGCCCTCGGAGCCCAGCAGACGGTTGATCTCGGGGTTGTCGGTGCCCTTCGCCATCTCCTCGACGTTCTCGGAGCTGACGCCCAGCTCCTCGGCGATGACCATCGCGTTGAAGGCCCAGCGCACGATGTCGCCCCACTCGGAGTCGCCGTGACGGACCAGCGGGCCCAGCGGCTCCTTGGAGATGATCTCGGGCAGGATCACGTGATCCTTGGGCGCCTCGAAGGTCGAGCGGGTGGCGGCGAGGCCGGAGGCGTCGGTGGTGTAGACGTCGCAGGCGTTGGCCAGGTACTTCTGCTGGGCCTCGGCGTTGGTCTCGATCGGCACCGGCTCGTAGGACATGCCGTTGACGCGGAAGTAGTCGGCGAGGTTCAGCTCGGTGGTGGTGCCGGTCTGGATGCAGACCGTGGCGCCGTCGAGCTCCTTGGCCGAGGTCACGCCGAGCGCCTTGGGCACCATGAAGCCCTGGCCGTCGTAGTAGTTCACGCCGACGAAGGTGAACTTCAGGTCGACGTCGCGGCTGAAGGTCCAGGTGGTGTTGCGGGCCAGCATGTCGATCTCGCCCGACGCCAGCGCGGTGAAGCGGGTCTTGCCGGTGGTGGGCGTGAACTTCACGGCCTGGGCGTCGCCGAAGACGGCGGCGGCGACCGCGCGGCAGACGGCGACGTCGAAGCCGGTCCACTCGCCCGAGGCCTCGGTGTAGGCGAAGCCCGGAACGCCGGTGGCGACGCCGCACTGGACGAAGCCCTTGGCCTTCACGTCGTCGAGCGTCGCGGCGGAGGCTGCGCCGGCGGCGGTGACGCCGGCAGCGGCGGCCACAGCGCCGATCAGAAGGTTGCGTTTCATAAGTCCGTACACCTCTTCCTGTGGTCCGGCACCTCGCCCTGTTGAAACGGGCGGTTTCCGGGTTGGGTCGCCTCGGCCCCTCCGACCTCGGCGAAACTGGTCTTGCAGGGCCCCGTGTCCTCAGCTCCGGATCCCGCCGGAGCGAGCCCCCCGTGGCCCATCACGAACAATGAACGGGGGCTTCACAGAAGGTCAACCCCCCCCGCCGCAGCGCCGAAAACCTGCGGCGCGAAAGGTCGAAACGCCGGTCCCGGAGGCGCCGGACCAGCAGGGCGCCTCATTCGCGGGCGTTGAGCAAGTCTCAATGAAACAAGCGATTCGCGCCAGCGCCGGGTCGACGTTGCGACACCTGCGGTTGCGGATCAGTTGGCGCGCAGGAACCCGCCCAGCGGCGCGCCGTCGGGCATCCGCGGCTCCCACGCCCAGGGCTGGGTCTCGACCCCCTCGACGGCGGCCATCGGCGGGCCGCCCGCGCAGGCGTCGAGCAGCGCCTGGACCTGGACCTCGTCGCCCACGGCCAGCAGCTCGACCGCGCCGTCGGGACGGTTGCGGACCCATCCCCAGACGCCGAGCCGGTCGGCCTCGCGACATGTCCAGTCACGAAAACCCACCATCTGCACGCGGCCGCGCACGGTGGCGAGGATGGCGACCTGGTTCATCGGGCGACCTCGGGAAAGGGCGCGGGCGGGCGCGCCGGGTTGCGAACCAAGCACAACCTAGCGCGCAGGACCGTTTCGAAAAAGGCGCGCGTGAAACCGGCCGCGATTGTCGCGCGGATTTCAGCCCTGCCCGCCCAGCGGCAGCCGGCGCAGCAGCCGGAACGGCGCGCCGCCGCCCGGATCGCCGTAGATCGCCACCTCGCGCACCGGCAGCGGCGCCTGGCAGAGCGGCGCGACATGGGGGGCGAGCGCCTCGACCGTGGCGGCGAGCGTCCCGGCCGCCAGCGCCGAGGTCAGGGTCAGGTGGAAGCGGAACTGGTCGGCCACATAGGGATAGCCCCAGCGCGCGAGGTTCGCCTCCTGCTCCGGGCCCAGCCGGGCCTGGCGGCGACGGGCGAGCTCGGCCTGCGAGGGCGGCGCGCGGAACCGGTCCAGCCGCTCGACGCAGGCGAAGGCGAGCTCGGCCATCTGCGGACAGGGCGCCGACAGGCCCAGGAAGCCGAAGCGACCGGTGGTCTGCAGCGACAGCGGCGGCGCCTCGAAGGGGGCGATCGCGGCGGCCATCGCCTCGGCCGCCTGCTCGAACGCTTCGGCCGAGGTTCCCTCGGCCAGGAAGACCGGCGGCTTGAGCGTGCCGTGGAAGCCGTAGCGGCGGGGCGAGGCCGTCAGCGCCAGCGGATCGTCCGGCAGGCCCTGGACGTCGGGGCGGGGGGGAACCTCCCCCGCCTCCGCGTCCCAGCCCAGCCAGGCCGAGCCGAAGTCCCACAGCGCCGAGCCCGCGGGGGGGGCGTAGTAGATCGCCAGCCGGTCCCAGGTCATCGCCCTGCCCTCCCGCGCCTCAGCCCGGATACGCGACCGCGGCCTGGCGCTGGACGCCCAGGCCCTCGATCCCCAGCTCCAGCGTGTCGCCGGGGGCGAGGAAGCGCGGCGGCTTCATGCCGAGCCCCACGCCCGAGGGGGTGCCGGTGACGATCACGTCGCCGGGCACCAGGCGCACGAAGCGGCTGAGATAGCTCACGATCTCGGCGACCGAGAAGATCATGTCGCCGGTGGTCGAGTCCTGCACCGTCTTCCCGTTGAGCTTCAGCCAGATCGGCAGGGCCTGGGGGTCGGGGACCTCGTCGGGGGTGACCAGCCAGGGCCCCAGCGGGCCGAAGCCCGGCGCGCCCTTGCCCTTGCACCAGGTGCCGCCCCGCTCCTGCTGCCACTCCCGCTCGGAGACGTCGTTGGCGACGCAATAGCCGGCGATGCAGCCCAGCGCCTCGGCCTCCGAGACATGCTCGGTCACCCGGCCGATCACCACGCCCAGCTCGACCTCCCAGTCGGTCTTCACGCTGTCCTTGGGGATCACCAGCGCGTCGTCCGGCCCCGCGAGGCAGGAGGCGGCCTTGGCGAAGACGATCGGCTCCTTCGGCCAGGGGTTGCCGGTCTCGTCGGCATGCAGACGGTAGTTGAGGCCGATGGCATGGAAGGTTTCCACGCGCGAGAGGCAGGCGCCGATCCGCTCCGGCGTCACGGCGGGCAGCGAGGCGGGATCGAGGTCGCGCAGCTTCGCGAGGCTCTCCAGCGTCACCGTGGCGGGGCTCAGGTCGTCGATCACGCCCGAAAGGTCGCGGACCGTCTCCCCGTCCAGCATCCCCGGCTTCTCGGCCCCTCTCGGGCCCCAGCGCAGCAGTTTCATCGCGTCCTCCCTCCGGGCCTCGCGGCCCCCGTTTTCAGTCGAAACCCATGATCAGGCAGGTGGTGGTGGCGGTGGCGTAGAGCTTCCCGTCGGCCTCCCCCACGATGCGCCCCTGCGCGGTTCCGGTCGAGCGGCCGACATGGATCGACTCGCCGATCGCCAGCAGCGGCCCGGTGTCGGCCCGCGCGCCGCGCAGGATGTTCACCTTGTACTCCAGCGTCGTATAGGCCTTTCCCGCCGGCAGGTGGGTGTGGATGGAACTGCCCATCGCGCTGTCCAGCATCACCCCGTACCAGCCGCCGTGCACGGACCCGAGGGGGTTGTAGACCTCGAAGCTCGGCGTGCCGCGGAACACCACCCGGCCGACCTCGACCGAGTGGATCAGGAACCCGCAGGCCTTCGACATCGGCGCCGAGGGCAGGTTTCCGATGCGCAGCGCCTCCAGCATCTCCAGCCCCGAGTACTTCGAGGCCTCCGCCAGGGTGGGAACGTCCTCGAGGCTTTCGGGCCAGCGGGGCGAGGCGCCGGTGTCGGTCATGCGCAGGGTCCTGTCAGGAGGGGTCGGTCATCAGGTCGAGCAGCCGGCGCGCGGCGAGGAAGTCCACCCGCTTGCGCTCGGCCATGGCCGCGGCCTCGGCGTCCTCGCCCCACTGCTCGGCCTGCCAGGTCTCGTCGAGGCGGGATCGCGCCCAGCCGTCCTCGGCCGGGATCTCGCCGGCGGAGACGGCGAGCGCGATCACCAGGCTGCCCGACAGGACCGTCAGCTCATGCAGCGCGACCAGCGCCAGCGGGTCGTGCGCGGCGGCGGCGGCGCGCAGGCGGGCCAGCGCCTCCTCCGGCTGGGCGACGTGCATGACCCCCTCGGCGCAGAGCAGCCGGGCGCGATGGGCGCGCGCGGCCCAGTCGAGCAGCGGATCCCAGGCCTCGGCCTGGCGCCTGGCCAGCCCCTCGGGGTGCGGCGCGCGATAGCACAGCAGGTCCGAGCCGGCGTAGGCGGCGACCACGTCGACCACCTCGCCATGCTTCTCGCTCACCCGGTCGATGGCGGTGTTGAGGCTGCGGGTCAGCGGCATCGAGGAGGGGTCGACCACCTCCACCTGCGCGTCCCACTCGGCGGCCAGCGCCTGCGCCAGCGCCCGGGTCGGCGCGATCAGCGCGGCCTTGCCCGGCGTGCGCAGGGGGCGGCCGTCGAGGGTCACGCCCCAGCCCTCGGGGGTCTCGGCGGCGGCCGCCTGCTTCCAGAAGCGTTTCGGCGCGGCCATCAGACCTCCCCCCAGCTCAGGGCCAGGGCGGCGTCGAGCTCGTCCCAGCCGTGGATCACGTGATGGGCGCCGGCGTCGCGCAGGCGCGTCTCGGGGTGGTAGCCCCAGGTGACGGCGACGGCGGTCATGCCGGCGGCGCGCGCCATCTCCATGTCGAACTCGGTGTCGCCGACCATCACGGCGTCCTCGGCCTCGGCCCCGGTCTCGGCCAGCGCGTCGAGCAACATCGCCGGATGCGGCTTCGAGGGATGCCCGTCCGCGGTCTGCAGGGTCTGGAAGAAGCGCCCCAGGTCGTGGGCCTCGAGCGCATGGGTCAGCCCGCGCATGGCCTTGCCGGTGGCGACGCCCATCAGCACCTCGTCGCGGCTCGCCAGCCGCTCCAGCGCCGCCCGCGCCCCGGGATAGAGCGGCGAGGCCGCCTCGCCCCCGGTCTCCTTGCGCAGGCGGATGAAGGCCTGCTTGTAGCGCTCGACCACATGGTCGACCTCCGCCTCCGTCAGCCCGGGCGCGAGGCGCGCCACCGCGACCGGCAGCGACAGGCCCACGATCGACAGCGTCTGCGCCGTCGAGGGCGCCGGCAGGCCTGCATCGGCGAACCCGTCGGTCATGGCCGCGACGATCATGCGCTGGCTGTCGATGATGGTCCCGTCCATGTCGAAGACGGCAAGTTTCAGCCGGTCGGCGCGAAGGGACGTGGCCAAGGGAGGGCTCCGAAGACGGGACGGACGGCGGAGGCGTAGCCCCTCCCCGCCCCCAATGTCCAGCCGCCCGCCGCCTCCCGCCCCCAGCTGCGCCGCCCGCTGCGCGCCTCCGGGCGCGACGCCCGCTGCGCGCCTCCGGGCGTGACGCCCGCTGCGCGCCCCCAGGCGCAACGCTCGTTGCGCGCCCCGACGCGCGACGCCCGCCATGCCTCGCAAAGCGCCTGTTCTCCGGAGCCGTCTCTCGCGGATGCCGTAAAGAGCGACTCGCCCGCCCCGGTCAGGGATCGCG
>CAXGVP010000028.1:0-14164 GCA_964013055.1 uncultured Albimonas sp. | reverse complement strand
GGACGATGCGAAGGAGGGCGCCCGCCTCGGGCGCCCGCCGCCTCCGGCCTCCGCCCCGTCTGCCCATCGCAGGGCCGTCCCCCCCTCCCGCGCCGACGCGCGGGGGGCGGCGTCCGTCGTCCGCCGACTCGATTGACAGGCGAAGGCGTCTGGTTACATTGGCGTCGATAAACTTACGCTGGCGTATAAATGCCGACGCGAGATCACAAGGCGCCCTCGAAGGCGCCGTCGGGAGGAACCGGAATGATCCACCGCCTGCGCCCCTCGCGCGCGCTCGGACGCGCTTGCGCGCCCCGTCCCCCGCGACGCCCGGCGCGACGCGCGCGATGACCGTGAAGACCGATCCCCGCCCGGCCGCCGCCCCCGCGCCCGACGACATGCGCGCGCGGCTCGACCTGGTGCAGGCCGCGAAACACGCCGTCTCCGACGAGGCGCGGGCCGAGGCGCTGGCCCGCCAGCGCGCCCGAGGCAAGCTGACCGCGCGCGAGCGGATCGCGGCGCTGGCCGACCCCGGCAGCTTCGTCGAGGCCGGCGCCCTGGTGCGCCCGCGCGACCAGCCCGACGCGCCCGGCGACGGGGTGGTGACCGGCTCGGCCCGGATCGGGGGGCGGCCGGTTTCCATCGTGGCCAACGACTTCTCGGTGATGGGCGGCAGCAGCGGCGAGGCGGGGGCGAGGAAGACCCTGCGCCAGACGCAGGCCTCGCTCGATCACGGGATCCCGCAGGTCTCGCTGCTCGACGGCGGCGGGCACCGGATCCAGGAGGGGCTCGACAGCCGCCACTTCGCCGCCGTCTCGACCAACTTCCAGCAGCTGGTGGACCTGTCGGGCTGGGCGCCGATCTGCGCGGCGATGATGGGCTCGGGCTTCGCCGGCCCGTCGAACATGTCGGCGCTGGCGGACTTCGTGGTGATGGTCCGTGGCGCCACCATGGGCATCGCGGGGCCGGCGCTGGTGAAGGCCGCCACCGGCGAGGACATCGACAAGGAGGCGCTGGGCGGCGCCGCCACCCAGGCCGACCGCCACGGCATCGCCGACATCGCCGTCGACACCGACGCCGAGGCGCTCGACGCGATCCGGAGGTTCCTGTCCTACTTCCCCTCCAACGCCGCAGAGCCCCTGCCGATCCAGCCCTGCGACGACCCCGCCGACCGGCGGGAGGAGGCGCTGCTGGACCTCGTCCCCGCCAACACGCGCCGCGCCTACGACGTGCGCAAGGTGCTGGCGGCGGTGGCGGACCGGGACAGCCTGTTTGAGCTGAAGCCGGGTTATGCGCGCAACGTGGTGACCTCGCTGGCCCGTCTCGGCGGCCGGCCGGTGGGGGTGATCGCGAACCAGCCGATGCACCTCGCCGGCACGCTCGACAGCCCGGCCTGCGAGAAGGCGGCGCATTTCATCGCGCTCTGCGACGCCTTCGGCCTGCCGCTGGTGTTCTTCGTGGACATCCCCGGCTTCCTGGTGGGCTCTCCGGCCGAGAAATCGGGCCTGGTGCGCCGCTCCGCCCGGATCATCCACGAGCTGGGCAAGGCCACCGTGCCGCGGCTGTCGGTGGTGCTGCGCAAGGGCTACGGGCTCGGTTTCATCGCCATGAACGGGGGGCGCAGCTTCGGCGCCGACCTGACCGTGGCGTGGCCCTCGGCCGAGATCTGCGCGATGTCGATCGAAGGCGCCACCGACGTCGCCTTCGGCCGCGACATCGCCTCCGCCTCCGACCCCGCCGCCCGCCGCGCGGAGCTGATCGCCGGCTTCCGCGCCCGCGTGGGCCCCTTGGAGGCCGCCGAGGGCTTCGGCGTCGACGACCTCATCGACCCGCGCGACACGCGCCCCGTTCTGGTCGAGGCGCTCAGCCGCCTCGCCCCCCGCCGCCGCGGCCGCGCCCGGCCGCCCAAGCACCGGGACATCTCGCCGATCTGAAGCGGGAGACCGGACGTCACATGGGGATCCGGACAGGACGCCGGCCCCGGGGAGGAGACCCACCATGACGCTCGACGGAAAAGCGCTCGAGATCCATCGTCGCCACCTGCTGGCGGGCGGCCTCGCGGCCGGCGCGCTGGCGCTCTCGCCCGGCCTGAAGGGCGCGCGGGCCCAGGACGGGACCCTGCTGAGGGTCGCGGCCAACACCAACCCCTCGACCCTCGACCCGGTGACCGGGCGCAGCGGCGGGGATCACCAGTTCCTCTACCCGCTCTACGACACGCTGATCCGCTGGAAGCCGGAGACGCTGGAGCCGATCCCGGGGCTGGCGAAGTCCTGGTCCTATCCCGACGACACCACCCTGGTGCTGGAGCTGCGCGAGGGGCTGACCTTCCACGACGGCACGGCGCTGGATGCGGCGGCGGTGAAGGCGCATCTGGACCGGGCGCGCTCGGCCGAGGCGTCGAACATCAAGGTCGACCTCAGCTCGGTCGCCGAGGTCGAGGCGACGGGGCCGACGACGGTGACGCTGAAGCTGACCGCGCCGGACCGCTCGCTGCCGCTGATCCTGACGGACCGGGCGGGGATGGTGGTCTCGCCCACGGCGGTGGAGGCGCAGGGCGGCTCGGTCGACCGCAGCCCGGTCGGGGCCGGCGCCTTCAAGTACGTCGAATGGCAGGACATGCAGATCGTCGCCTACGAGCGGTTCGAGGACTTCTGGGAGGAGGGGCTGCCCAAGGTCGACCGCATGAACATGGCGATCATCCCCGAGGTGACCACGGGCGTGCGCTCGGTCATCGCGGGGCAGAACGACATCGTGGTGACGGTGCCGGCGGTGCAGAAGGTGCTGCTGGACCGCTCGCCCGACGTGACGGTGCATGCCGAGCCGTCGCTCTACCTGCACATGATCTACATGGATTTCTCGAAGCCGCCCTTCGACGACGTGCGGGTGCGCCGCGCGATGAACCTCGCCATCGACCGCGAGGCCTTCGTGAAGGCCGCCATGGGGGGCCTCGGGGAGCCCGCGACCACCCTCTATCCCAAGGCCTACTGGGCCCATGACGACGGGCTCGAGGACATCCTCGCCTACGATCCCGACCGGGCGCGGGCGCTGATCAAGGAGACCGGCGTCGAGCAGGTCGAGTTCACCGCCGTCGCCTACCAGGACCAGGCCGCGATCCAGCGCCGCGAGGTGCTGATGAGCATGTGGGACAAGGTCGGCATCAAGGCCAACGTCACCACCACCACGGTCGCCGAGGGCTCGCAGAAGTTCTTCTTCGAGAAGTCGGTGAACAGCTTCTTCGCCGCGATCACGGCGCGGCCCGACCCCTCGATGGTGCCCAACATCATCTTCGGCAAGGACAGCTCCTACAACGGCGGGCGCCAGGCGATCCCCGGCATGGACGACGCCATCGCCGAGTCCCGCGTGGGAACCACGCAGGCGGCCCGCAAGGAGGCCCTGTCCCAGGTGCAGCGCATTGCGCTGGAGCAGGCGGTCTTCGTGCCGCTGCTGTTCGAGGTCTACATCGTCGGCGTCTCGGACCGCTTCACCGGCTACCGCCCCAACCTGCTCGGCCGCCCGCGCTACGAGCATGTCGCGCCGGCGACGAGCTGAGGAGGCCCGCGATGCTGGATCCCAGGATGCCCCCGCCCGAGGAGTGCGTGATCCGCTACGTGCTCGACCGCCACGCCGAGGCGCAGCCCGACAAGACCTTCGTGATCTTCGACGACGGCGAGGAATGGAGCTACGCCCACCTGCGCCGCACGGTCCGCGGCTGCGCCGACGGGCTGCGCCGGCTGGGGGTCGCGCAGGGCGACTTCGTGCTGGTGTGGCTGCCCAACGGCAAGGACTGCCTGCGGGTGATGCTGGCGCTGAACTACCTCGGCGCGGTCTATGTGCCCATCAACACCGGCTATCGCGGCGGGTTGATGGAGCATGTCATCGACAACGCCGGCGCCCGCCTGATGATCGCCGCCGCCCCGCTGGTGGAGCGGCTGGCGGGCGCGGACACCGCTGAGCTCCACGACGTCGTGGTGCTGGGCGGCGAGGCGGACCCGGTTCCCGGCCTGGAGCTGCTGCCCGCCGGCGTGCTGGAGGGCGACCCCGACGCGCTGCCCGAGCCCGAGCGGCCGATCCGGCCCTGGGACACGTTCTCGATCATCTACACCTCGGGGACCACGGGGCCGTCGAAGGGGGTGCTGATCTCCCAGCTGCAGATGTGGGCGACCTTCATCCCCAACGACACCACGCGGATGGAGCATCGGGGGCTGGTGAACCTGCCGATGTTCCACGTCGGCGGGGCCGGTCCGATCTGGGCGACGCTGATGCGCGGCGGCTCCTTCGCGCTGGTCGAGAGCTTCCGGACCTCGGAGTTCTGGGAGATCGTGCGCAGGTTCGACGTCCAGCACACCATCCTGCTGGGCGCCATGACCCCCTTCCTGCTCAAGGAGCCGCCCAGCCCGCGCGACCGCGACCACCCGCTGCTGCGCGTCTCGATGATCCCGCTCTCGGATCAGCACGCCGAGTTCACCGAGCGCTTCGGCGTCGACGTCTACACGTCCTTCAACATGACCGAGACGTCCTCGCCCCTCTTCGTCGGCCCCGCGCCCACGGCCCGCGGCACCGCCGGGCGGCCGAGGCCGGGGGTGGAATGCCGGGTGGTGGACGAGAACGACTGCGAGTTGCCGCCGGGCGAGACCGGCGAGCTGATCGTGCGCGCCGACATGCCCTATGCGCTGAACGGCGGCTATCACAAGAACCCCGAGGCGACGGCGAAGGCCTGGCGCAACGGCTGGTTCCACACCGGCGACGGGTTCCGCAAGGACGCCGAGGGCAACTTCTACTTCGTCGACCGGATGAAGGACGCGATCCGCAGGCGGGGCGAGAACATCTCCTCCTTCGAGGTCGAGAAGGAGGTCGCCGCCCACCCCGCGGTGCGCGACTGCGCCGTGGTCGCCGTGCCCTCGGACCTGTCGGAGGACGAGGTGATGGCGATCATGAGCACCGCGCCGGGCCAGACCATCGACCTGCCGGAGCTGGTCGAATTCCTGCGCCCGCGGCTCGCCCACTTCATGGTCCCGCGCTTCTTCCGCATCGTCGACGACCTGCCCCGCACCCCGACCGAGAAGGTGCAGAAGCACCTGCTCCGCGCCGAGGGGATCACCCCCGACACCTGGGACCGCGAGAAGGCCGGCATCGTCATCAAGCGCGACAAGCTGGTGATCGCCAGCTCCTGAACGCCCCGCCGGCCGCCGGGGATCGACCCCGGGGCCGGCCCTCCGCCCCCCATCCGCATCCCGCGCCCGGCCCCCGGGCGACCGGAGGACCCATGACCGCCGACCCCCGCTCCCGTCCCCCCTCCCTCGTCGTCACCGCCGAGGAGTTCGAGGCCCGCCGCGCCCAGGTCCACGCCATGGGCGGCGAGGCCAAGCTCGCCGCCCGTCGGGCGGCCGGCATCCTAAACGCCCGCGAGCGGATCGACCTGCTCTGCGATCCCGGCAGCTGGATCGAGATCGGCGAGTTCGCCTGGTCCGCCCGGGAAGAGGACCGCGGCCGCACCCCCGCCGAGGGCATCGTCACCGGCTTCCGCCGGGTCGAGGGCCGCGACGTCGCGGTGGCCTCCTTCGACCTCACGGTGCTGGGCGCTTCGTCGTCGGCCACCAACATCCGCAAGCTGGATTTCCTGAAGAAACGCGCCTCGGCCGCCGGCATCCCCTGCGCCTTCCTGATCGAGAGCGCGGGCGCCCGGATGCCCGACATCCAGGGCGCGACCGGCATGGGCCGCATCGGGCTCCTGTCCTCGATGTCCCGCGACCGGGACAGCCCCTGGGTCTCCGCCGTGCTGGGCCCCTGCTACGGGATGGGGACGTGGTATGCGGTGATGTCGGACTTCGCGGTTATGCGGAAGGACGCGACCTTCTCCGTCTCCAGCCCCAAGGTCACCTCGGTCGCCATGAGCCAGGAGGTGACGCCCGAGGAACTGGGCGGATCCGACCTCCATGCCGAGACCACCGGCCAGGTGGATCTCGTGACCGACACCGACGAGGAGGCCATCGCCGCCCTGCGCCGGTTCCTCGCCTACCTGCCCTCCAACGCCGCCGAGGCCCCGCCCGCCGCGGCCCCCGCCCCTGGCGGCGCGCCGGAGGAGGTCGAGGCGCTGATCCCGCCCGAGCGTCACAAGATCTACGACGGCCGCAAGCTGGTGGCGCTGCTGGCCGACGAGGGCTCGGTCATGCCGTTCCGGCCGCGCTTCGGGCGCACGCTGGAAACCGCGCTGGCGCGGATCGACGGGCGCACGGTGGGGCTGATCGCCTCGAACCCGATGCGCAAGGGCGGGGCCATCGACGGGCCCTCCTGCCGCAAGATGACCGAGTTCACGGTGCTCTGCGACAGCTTCAACATCCCCCTGATCCTGCTGGCCGACACCCCCGGCTTCCTCGTCGGCCTGCAGGCCGAGCGGGAAGGCGTGGCCGGCGAGATCATGAACAACATCCGCGCCCTGACGCTGGCCACCGTGCCCAAGCTGGCGGTGGTGGTGCGCAAGAGCTACGGGCAGGCCTATCTCAACCTCGGCGGCGGCATCGCGGATGCGCTGGCGGTGATGACCACCGGCGAGGTCGGCTTCGTCGACCCCGCCGTCGCCGTCTCGGTCGTGCACAACCGCCGGCGCGGGGATGGCGAGGATTACGAGACGCTGATGCAGGACATGGTCGTCTCGAACTCGTCCTGGGAACTGGCGGGCATGTTCGCCGCCCACGCCGTGATCCGCCCCGGGGAGACGCGCGCCTGGCTCTCGCGGATGCTCGAGGTCATGCGCCGCCGCCCCACGGGCGAGGTCGGCGCCCACCGCCTCGCCACCTGGCCCACCAGCCTCTGAAAGGAACCTGACATGGAAGCGAGAAGCGAGATCACCGGCCGCGTGCTGGAGGTGGTGGCGAGCCCCGGCCAGCGGCTGGCCGAGGACGACCCCATCGTGGTGCTGGAATCCATGAAGATGGAGATCGCCGTCACCGCGCCGCGCGCCGGAACCCTGCGCGAGATCAAGGTCGTCGTCGACGACCTGGTCGAGGAAGACCAGGTGGTCGCCCTGCTCGACCCCGCCTGAGCCGCGGCAGGGGCGCGAACTGGACACCCCGCGCCCCGCCCGCTACCCGTCGTGACGAGAGACCGCCGACCGCCCGCAGGCGACGCGGCCCTGCCGAGGGCGAGACGAATGAACTCGAAGGCCAAGCCGCGCGCCCGCTGGAACGGGAAGTTCGCCGCCCCCGAGCAGCACGCCGAGAAGCGCCGCATGATCCTGCGCGAGGCCGCCGAGGCCTTCAACGACCGCGGCTACCACAACGTCTCGCTCGACGAGGTCGCCTCGCGGCTGGGGATCACCAAGACGGTCTTCTACTACTACTTCCGCGACAAGAACCATGTGCTGCTGAGCTGCGTGGAGATCGGCTTCGAGCTGGCCGAAAACGCGCTGGCCGAGGCCGAGACCCGCCCCGGCGCCGCCCTCGACCGGGTCGTCGCCTTCACCCGGCTCTATGTCGAGGGCATCACCTCGGACCTCGGCGCCTGCGCGGTGCTGACCGACCTGACCTCGCTGCATCCCTCCGACCTCGACGAGGTGCGCGCCCGCCAGCGGCGGTTCGGCCGCCGGCTGATCCGCCTGGTGAAGGCGGGGGTCGCGGACGGCTCGATCGAGGTCGAGGACCCCTCGGCGGCGGTGAGCTGGATCGTCTCCGCCCCCCTGATGCTGCCGCGCCTCACCGCGCTGTGGGGGGAGACCGGCGCCGCCTGGCTCGCCGACCACTACGCCGAGTTCACCCGCCGCTCCCTCTCCCGCGCGGCCTGAGCGCGCCCCCCGCCCGGGCCCCTGCGTCGGGCCTCCCGGCGCTCCCGCAGCCCCCGAGGGCGCCCCGGGCTCGACCCGGGGCCTCCGGCGCCCCGCAGGCCGCCCGGGCGCGGTGGGGTTAGGGGCGATGTCGCGGGCCGCGACGACCTCGACCCGCGCCTCCCGTGGCTGGCGCCGAGAGGCCCCGGGTCGAGCCCGGGGCGCCTGCGGGGCCGGCGTCGCGATGAAGACGGGGGCCGGTCCGGCGGCTACCAGAGCGCCTCGCTCACCGTCGAGACGTGGGCCGCGACGACCTTCCAGCCCACGTCGTCGAACCGGATCCAGGTCTGGCTCTGGCGGCCGATCAGGTCCTTGCCGCGGACCTTGAACTCCAGGTTGGTGGTGGCGAAGTCGCGGCCCAGCGTCAGGATCTCCAGCCGGATCCGCTCCTCCTTGATGCCCGGCCCCGGGGGGCGGCGGACGCGGTGGGCGTGGATCTCGTCGAAGCCGTAGCCGTTCTCGTGCAGCGCGTAGCGGATGGTGTGGGGCGAGCGCCAGAAGGTCGCGTCGAGCACCTCGACGTCCTTGGTCTCCAGCGCCGTCTCGTAGCGTTCGAAGAGGGCGCGGACCTCCTCCACCACCTCCGGAATGTTGGGCGTGCGGTCCGTCATGCGTCCTCCCAGTCCCTGGCGAGCGCGAGCAGGGAGGCGTCCGCCCCCCGCGCCCCGATCACGGCGAGCCCCACCGGCGCGCCCCCGACCTCTCCCGCCGGCAGGACCAGCACCGGATGCCCGGTCAGCCCGCCCACGGCGCAGTTGGCGTTGATCCGCTCCCGCGCGCGATCCATCTGCGCCAGCGGCAGGTTCTTGAAGGGCGCAGGGTCGGGGGTGGCGGGCAGGGCGATGACGCCGCCGGCCTTCGTCAGGTGCGCGAGCCGGCCGCGCGCCTCGTCGCGCACCAGCCGGGCGGGCGCCTGCTGCGCCTCGGTCGTGGCCGAGCCGGCCATCAGGGTGCGGGCGACGAGATACGAGAACCGCGGAACCTTTGCCTCGACCCAGGGGGCGAAGGTCGCCCAGGCCTCGGCCAGCTGCAGGGTGCGCTGCGCCTGCGCCCAGGCGGCGAGGCCGGGCGGGGCGAGCAGGTCCTCGCGGCCCGGGCCGACCAGGGTTTCCAGGCGGGCCAGCGCAGGGGCCAGCGCTTCGGCGACCCCCGGCCCGGCGAAGCCGAAGCCATCGGTGGCGACGGTCAGGCGGGAGGGCAGGGCGCCCGGCGCCTCGCCGATCAGGACCTCTCCGACCTTGGCGAACACGCCGCCGTCGCGGGCGAACCAGCCGGCGGTGTCGGAACTGGGCGCCTGCGGCAGCATTCCAGCCGTCGGAACCCGCCCGTGCGTGGGCCGCATCCCGAACAGCCCGCAGAACGAGGAGGGCACGCGCACGCTGCCGCCGGTGTCCGTCCCCAGCGCCGCATCGCAGAGCCCCTGCGCCACGGCGGAGGCGGAACCGGAGGAGGACCCCCCCGGCACGCGATCCGGCGCCCGTGGGTTCAGGGGCGTGCCGTCGAAGGCGTTCTCGCCCAGCAGGCCGAGCGAGATCTCGTCGGTGATGGTCTTGCCCACCAGCCTCGCGCCGGCGGCGAGCAGGCGGGCGACGGCCTCGGCATGGACCCCGGCCGGGGGATGGGTCGCGGCCCAGTCGGGGTTGCCGGCGCCCGTCGCCCGGCCGGCCACATCGAAAAGATCCTTGGCCGCGAAGCTCAGGCCGGCGAGCGGCCCCTCGGCCGCGCCGGAGACCTCGAAGCGGTCCACGAAGCACTCGCCCATGCGCATTCCCCTGCTGTTCCGGGGGATCACCCTCCCCGCTGGCGGCGGAGAGGGCAACGGCCGGGCGCGGCCTGCGACGTCGCGGGCAGGCCTCAGCGGTCGAGGAAGCGGCGGATGTGGCCGGCGACCTCCTCGGGCTTCTGGTGGATGATCCAGTGGTCGGCGCCCTCGATCTCGACCATCTCCAGGTCGTCGCACAGGTCCGGCAGGCCCTCGCGGCACTCCGGCAGCAGGGCGCCGTCCTCGAGGCCCCAGACCAGCAGGTGCGGCATGCGGATGCGCATCGCGGCGGGGTCGAGTTTCTCCAGGATCGACGTGTCGGCCTCCGCGCCGACCTCGGGCACCACAAGCGGGGTGGCGCGATACCAGTCGACCATGGCCTTGAGGGCGCCGGGCTGGCTCCAGGCCTCCTTGTAGGCGGCCTTCTTCTCGGGCGTCATCCAGGTCATTTCCATCTTGCGCTCGAGCATCCGGATCACGCCCTCGCAGTCGTTCTCGGCCAGCTTCTCGTGGCTGTCGGGGCGACGCAGCCAGTTGATGTACTGGGAGGCCTCGCGCTGGGGGCCGTCCTTGAGCAGCTCGCGCTGGAAGGGCAGGGGATGGACGCCGTTGACGATCACCAGCCGCTCGATCTTCTCGGGCGCGCGCATGGCGACGTTGTAGGCGGCGCCGGCGCCCCAGTCGTGGCCGATCAGGGCGTGGGCGCGTCCGCCCGGTCGCCAGCGCTCGATCATCGCGATCGCGTCGGCGCCGATCTTGCCGGTGGCGTAGGCCGCGGTCTCGGCGGGTTTTTCCGTGAGGTTGTAGCCGCGCTGGTCCGGGGCCACGCAGAAATAGCGGTCCGAGAGGCGGCCGATCATGTCGGTCCAGGCGCCGGAGTATTCCGGGAAACCGTGCAGCATCAGCACCAGGGGGGCGTCCTCGGGGCCGTCCACCAGGCAGCTGAACTCCAGGCCCCGAACGTGAACCGTCTCGCGTCGCATCGCATCCTCCCAATCGCTCCGCGCGTTTAATCGCGCGATTAATGGCGGACGGTAACGGGTTTCGGGGCGCCGCGCCAGCGGGGAACCGGGGCGCCGCGGCCCTCCGTCCCTTGACCCCGCCGTCCCTGCGCCGGAAGACGGACCCCGGACGAGGAGGCCCCATGGACCCGGTGAAACGCCAGTACGAGAGCTATCCCTACCCCGCGCGCGATCCCGCCGACGAGGCGCGCCGGCTGGTGGAGGGCTCGCCCTCGGACCCGATCGAGATCGACCATTTCCTGTTCCGCGGCCGGCGGGACTGGTCGAAGCCCTTCCGGGCGCTGGTGGCGGGCGGGGGAACCGGCGACGCGCTGGTGATGATGGCCCAGAAGCTGGCGGATGCGGGCTGCCCGGCGGAGATCCACTACGTCGACCTCTCCGAAGCCTCGCGCGACATCGCGATGGCGCGGATGGAGGCGCGGGGGCTGCGCGCGACCTGTGAGGTGCGCTCGCTGCTCGACGCGCCGCAGATCGCGGCGGAGCGGGGGGCCTTCGACTACATCGACTGCTGCGGGGTGCTGCATCACCTGCCCGACCCCTCCGCCGGCTTCCGGGCGCTGAGCGATGCGCTGGCCCCGGGCGGCGGGATCGGGCTGATGGTCTATGCGCCCTACGGGCGGGACGGGGTCTACCCGATGCAGGACGCGCTGCTGTCGCTGCTGGGGGAGGACGCGCCGGAGGTGCAGGTGGCGATGGCGCGCGAGGCGCTGGCCTCGGTCCCGCAGACCAACGGCTTTCGCCGCAACCCGTTCGTGAGCGACCACGAGGCCTCGGACGCCGGCCTCTACGACCTGCTGCTGCATTCGCGCGACCGGCCCTATGCCGTGCCCGAGCTGCTGGCGGAACTGGAGGGCGCGGGGCTGGCGGCGGTCTCGTTCCTCGAGCCTCTGCGCTACGATCCCGCGCCGCATCTGCCGGCGACGCCGGCCTTTGCGGAGCGTCTGAAGCGGCTGTCGCCGGCGGAGCGCTGGGCGCTGGCCGAGCGGCTGGCGGGGAACATGCGCATGCATGTGGTCTATGCCGTGAAAGCGGGGCGGGAGGGGCAGGCGATGGCGAGCCTCTCGGCCGAGGCGGTCCCGCGCTGGGGCGGACCGGACCCGCGGGCGCTGGCCTCGAAGGTGCAGGCGGAGGGGGGCTTCGCCATCTCCATCGCCGGCCTGCGCCACTGGGTTCCGATCCCCAAGGCCGCGGCGGGGTTCCTGCCGGCGCTGGCGGCCGAGCGCAGCTTCGGCGAGATCGCGAAGGCCGCGCGGATGGACTGGTTCGCCTTCGCCTCGACCTTCGGGCCGGCGTATCGGGCGCTGGTCGGGGTGAACCTGCTGCACTGCTCGAAAGGGCTTGGGCGATGACGCCGGCCCCTGCCGCGCCCGGCCATGCGTCGCCGGCCGTCGCCGGGACCCTGCCGCCCTGGGCGCTGGCCCACGCGCCGGTGGCGCCCTTCGCGAGCCCGCGCTTGGCGGTAGCGCCGGGGATCCAGCCGCTGGACCCCGCGGAGTGGTTCCTGCTGGCCGAGGACTACGCCGGCCAGATGGCCGAGCGCGACCGCCTGGTCGCGGACCACCCCGACTGGGCCTTCGCCCGCACGCCTGACGGCGAGGCGGCGGAGGCCGAGCTGCTGGAGACGATGGTCCCCCACCTGATCGCGCGCCACGGGTTTCGCGAGGATGGCCCGCGGGCGCTGGTGCGCCCGGACGGGGTGCGGGTTGGCCTCGACGATCTGCCCCCGATCGCGACCGCGGGGCGGCTGGTGCAGGACGACCTGCTGCTGATGGCCAGGCCGGAGGGGGCGGAGGAGCACGCGCTGGTCTCGGGCATCCTGTGCTTCCCCGCGCACTGGACGCTGGGCGAGAAGATCGGGCGGCCGATGCTGCGCATCCACCTGCCGGTGCCGGAATATCCGGGCGACCTGGCGCGCCGGGTGCAGCGGTTCTTCGACGGGGTGCAGCCGGGGCGGCCGCTGTGGCGGGCGAACTGGCACTTCGCCGGCGGGCCGGAGATCGTGACCCCGATGGCGGAGGCCGAGAAGACCCGCATGTACGCCGAGCGCCTGGCCCTGACCGAGGACGCCTGGCTGCGGGTCGAGCGCCAGACGGTCACGCGCCTGCCGCGGACCCGGGCGGTCCTGTTCGGGGTCCGCACGATCGTGACGCCGGCCGCGGGGCTTTCGCCCGCGCAGTGGCGCGAGCTCGACGCGGCGATCGCCGCGCTGCCGCCCGAGCAGGGCGCCCGCAAGCTGGGCCCGGCCCTGCGCGCCCGCGCCGCGCGCGAGGCGGCCCGCGGGGGCTGACCGCCGGGCCCGACCCCGAACCTGGCGCCGGGTGGCCGGCTCGGGGGGCGTCGAGCCCCCGCTCGCCGGCCGCGCGGCCCGGGGGCCGCGCGCGCGGTCCTCCGGCGGAGCGCCTGGGGCGCGCGGGGTCGGGCGGGGCGCTTTCAGGCGCCCGGGGAGCCGGATGGCGGGCTCGGGGGCATCGAGCCCCCTCGCCCGCCGCGCAGCCCAAGGGCTGCGCGCGCCTCAGGTCGCCGGGGCGCGTTTCTCGAGCGGCCAGTCGGCTTGCGGCTCGAGCGCCAGGAGGGCGGGGATGTCGAGGGTGGGGATCGGCTTCCAGCCCGCCTTCGGAGGCGGGCGCATGTCGGCCTGCATCGTCGCGGCGGAGGCGCGCAGGGCGTGGCGGAAGGCCTCGACGATCTTCCAGCGCGCGCCCTCGGCCCCCCAGAGCTGCTCCAGCCGGGCGTTGTGGAAATTGCGCCACAGGGCGGCGGCGCCGGCGGCCTGGGGGGTGGCGTAGGAGGTGCCCGAGGGCTCTCCCGCCTCGCCGTCCTCGGCCCATTCGGGGGCGGGCGGGCGCTTCGACAAATCGTAGCCGGCGCGGTTGATGCGCATCGCCTGGCAGTGGATGTCGACCCAGTGGCGGGCGTCGTCGTCGCGGTAGCCGCCGGGCGGGTAGTGGCGGCACTGGCCGCCGGTGCCCTGCACGTCGTAGCCCGAGATCCCCAGCGTGCGGTCCCAGCGGGCGGGGAAGATCACCGAGTCGATCACCTGCCCCGCCGCGCAGCACAGGATCACGCCGGCCTCGTAGGCGCGGTTCACGGCGACGGCCACGGCGGGGTCCATGCCCATCTCGCCCCCCAGCGCCCGGCGGATCGGCTCGTAGGCCGGGCCGAGGAAGCCGGGGTTGCCCATCGACAGGGTGACCACGCCGGGGACCTGCGGCTGAGCCAGCAGGTGATCGAGCGCCCAGGCCACCCGCAGCGTCGCCCGCCGGGTCATCAGCGGCCCCGCGCCGGTGGGCGTGTAGAACAGCGGCCCGTTCGCCACCCGGTAGGGGATCACCCGTACCCCCGGCACCACGCCCCGAAGCCGGCCCGGCACGTCGGCGCAGAGCGCGGAGAGCGTCTTCACCCCGTGGTCCGGCCACTCGATCAGGTCGTCGCCGACCCCGCCCGAGCGGGTCATGTCCGCGACCGGGCGCGCGTCCGTGCCCGGCGGCGGATCGCCGGGCGTGTCGCAGGCCCCGTCGAGGAAGTTCCGCCCCCGGTCCAGCAGCAGCCAGGCGGGGGGCGGCGCGCCGGGGGCCCAGCCGATGC
>CAXGVP010000027.1:0-14303 GCA_964013055.1 uncultured Albimonas sp. | reverse complement strand
GGGGGCGAGTCGCTCTTACGGCATCCGCGATGGACGGCTCCGGAGAACAGGCGCTCCCCGGGGGGCGTGGGGCGGGCCGGCGCCTGGGGGGGCGCGTCGCGCGGTCAGTGAAGGGGGCGGGAGAGGCGGATGGGGCCCTTGGCGGAGAGGGCGTCGACGGCCTTGCCGGACTGGGTCACGGCGATCAGGCCGTCGCGCTGCAGGCGGCTCGCCACCATGCGGACGCGGTCGAGCAGGGGGCGCCAGTCGTCGGGGTTCAGCGCGCGGGCGGCCTCGGAGGGGCAGAAGCTCGAATCGGCTTCGCGGCTGCGCGCCAGGTCGAGCAGGGTCTCGGCGATTCGGTCGTCGGTCATGTTCATTATGATTCGGTCCTCCCGGGAGCGGAAAGATAGCACCGTCGGACAGGAGGCGCCCCGTCGCCGGCGCCCGGAGCGCGGACCCTCCCCGGCGAGCGGCCCCGGAAGCCGCGCCACTGCCGGGACGGCGGGGGCGCGTCGGCGGTGCGGAGGGCGCGGCGGAGGGAGGCGGCGGCGGCCTCGCCCCCGCGGCCGCAGCGATCCGGCCCGCGTTTATATGGACATCCCTGACCGCGCGGCTAGGGTCGGGCGCGAAGGAATTCGCCTCGCGCCCCGGTCGCTCCCCTCGGACAGGGACCGGCGCCGGCCCCCCGGCGCGAGGCGCAGAACAGACAAGCAAGGGATGATCGACATGGTGAAGTTCGGCGTCGCCCAGCCCGTAACCCGCAAGGAGGACCTCCGCCTTCTGACCGGCGGCGGACGGTATGTCGACGACACCGCGCCCGAGGGCGCGGCCTGGGTGCATTTCCTGCGCTCGCCCGTCGCCCATGCGCGGCTGCTGCAGGTCGACGCCTCCGCGGCGCGCTCGGCCCCGGGCGTGCTGGCGGTGCTCACCGCCGAGGACCTCGAGGGCAAGCTGCGCAACTCGATGGACGCGGGCGTGGTGCAGAACCGCGACGGCACGCCGGGCGCCGCCCCGATCCGGCCGATCCTCGCGGCCGACAAGGTGGCCTACGTGGGCGAGGCCGTCGCCGCGGTGGTGGCCGAGACCCAGGCCCAGGCCCGCGACGCCGCCGAGCTGATCGAGCTGAACTACGAGGAGCTGCCCGTCGCCTTCGACACCGCGCTGGCGCAGGAGCAGCCCGAGGTCCATCCCGAGGTGGCCCTCAGGAACGTCGCCTTCGACTGGGCCTTCGGCGACGAGGCGGCCACCAAGCAGGCCTTCGCCGACGCCGCCCATGTCGTCGAGCTGCCGCTGATCAACAACCGCGTCATCGCCACCCCGATGGAGACCCGCGGCGCCTGGGCGGAGTGGGACGGCCAGAAGCTGCATGTCTCGACCAACGGCCAGGGCGTCTGGGGCCTGAAGCGGGAGCTGTCGAAGAAGATCGGCCTCCCGCCCGAGCAGGTGCGCATCACCAACCCCGACGTCGGCGGCGGCTTCGGGATGAAGGCCTTCAACTACCCCGAGCACTTCATCGTGGCCCTGGCCGCCAAGGAGCTGGGCCGCCCGACCCGCTGGATGGCCGACCGCTCCGAGAGCGCGATGACCGACGCGATGGGGCGCGACCATGTCACGCTCGCCCGCGGGGCGTTCGATGCGGACCACAAGCTGCAGGCGATCCACTTCTCGGTGATCGCGGGGCTCGGCGCCTACAACTCGCCCTTCGGGCAGTACATCCCCTCCGAGGTCGCCAAGAACGTGCTGCCGGGCGTCTATGACGTGCAGGTGGGCCTCTACGAGGTGAAGGGCGTCTACACCAACACCTGCCCGGTGGACTCCTACCGCGGCGCCGGCCGGCCGGAGGCGATCTACCAGATCGAACGCCTGATGGACGCCGCCGCCCGCCAGTTCGGCATGTCGCCTGCGGAGGTCCGTCGCAAGAGCTTCATTCCCAAGGAAAAATTCCCCTACAAGACGCTGGTCGGCCAGACCTACGACGTGGGCGACTTCGACCGGGTGATGACCCGCTGCCTGAAGGAGGCCGACTGGGACGGGTTCGAGGCGCGCCGCGCCGAGAGCGCCGAGCGCGGCATGCTCCGCGGCCGGGGCCTCGCCACCTACATCGAGTCGATCCTCGGCGCCCAGAACGAGACCGCGAAGATCGAGTTCGCCGAGGACGGGGGCTACAACCTCTATGTCGGCACCCAGTCCAACGGGCAGGGGCACGAGACGGTCTACGCCCAGATCCTGCATGAGCGCTCGGGCCTGCCCTACGACAAGATCCGGGTGATCCAGGGCGACAGCGACCTGATCAAGACCGGCGGCGGCACCGGCGGCTCGCGATCCGTGACCATGCAGGGCAACGCGATCAACGCGGCCTCCGACGACATGGTGGAAAAATTCCGGCCGATGGCGGAGGAGGAGCTCGAGGTCTCCGGCGGCGATCTGGTGTTCGAGGAAGGCGCCTTCCGCGTCGCCGGCACCGACCGCGAGGTCACGCTGGAGTCGCTGGGCGCCAAGGCCCGCAGCCTCGGCAACCTCGAGATGCTGGTGCACGAGACCGAGAACACCGTCCCCGGCCGCTCCTTCCCCAACGGCTGCCACATCTGCGAGGTGGAGATCGACCCGGACACCGGCCATGTCTCGGTGGTGAAATACACCGTGGTCGACGACTTCGGCCTGCTGATGAACCCGGTGCTGGCCATCGGCCAGGTGCATGGCGGCGTGGTGCAGGGCGTCGGCCAGGCGATCAACGAGCAGGTGGTCTACGACGAGAGCGGGCAGTTGCTGACCGCGACCTTCATGGACTATTCCCTGCCGCGCGCCTACGAGGTGCCGGACATGCCGTTCTTCCATGAGGGCACGCCCTCGACCGCGAACGCGATCGGCATGAAGGGCTGCGGCGAGGCCGGCACCGTCGGCGCGCTGGCGGCGGTGACGAATGCGGCGCTGGACGCGGTCTCGGCTGCGGGCGTGTCCCATGTGGACATGCCGCTGACCCCGCAGCGGGTCTGGTCCTGGCTGAACGCCGCGAAGACCGCGGCCGAGTGAACCGAGCCGCCGCGCGGGACGCCTTCCGCGCGGCGACGAACCGGGGGGACGGATGACAGGATTCCTCAAGCGCCTGCTGGGCGGCGGCAAGGCCGCGTCCACGGGCGCTGCGAAGAAGGGCGGCCAGGGCTTCGACGCCCCGCTCGAGATCGACATGCCCACCTACGCCATCGGCGACATGCACGGCCGCGCCGACCTGCTGGAGCGTCTGCTGGGCCGCATCCACCACGATGCGCAGGACCGGGGCTTCGAGGCCTGGCGGCTGGTGACCATGGGCGACTACGTCGACCGGGGCGAGCAGTCGGCCCAGGTGCTGGCGCGCCTGCGCGGGATCCTCGCCCATGGCGGCTGGAAGGACGGCCCGGCCGAGGTCGTGGCCCTGCGCGGCAACCATGAGGAGATGATGGTCTCCTTCGTCGACGCCCCCGCCGACGCGGGCGCGCGCTGGCTGCGCAACGGCGGGCTGCAGACGCTGATGAGCTACGAGATCGGCGGCGTCGCGCCCACCATGGACGGCGAGGCGCTGGTCGAGGTGGCGGACCGCTTCGCCCGGGCCGCCGCGGCGGACCTGGAGATGGTGCGCGCGCTGCCCGCCTGGGCGCGCTTCGGCAAGGTGCTGTTCGCCCATGCCGGCGCCGACCCCGAGGCCCCGCCCGAGCTGCAGTCCGACCGCACCATGACCTGGGGCGTGTCGCGTTTCTTCTCGATCCCGCGACGGGACGGGCTGTGGGTGGTCTACGGGCACTACGTGGTGGACGAGGCCGGCCACGCCGGCGGGCGCATCGCGGTGGACACCGGCGCCTACTACTCCGGCGTGCTCTCGGCCGTGCGGCTGGAAAGCGGGGCGGAGCCGGCCTTCCTGACCTCCTGACCGGGCGCCTGCCGGCGGCCGGTTCGGCTTTGCATGGCGGGCGAAACTGCACTAGGTGACGGAAGGAGAAGGAGGGCCGCCATGCCTGACGAGATCGCTCCCCCCGAGACGCCCCGGCTCGTGCGCCCGCGCGACCTCAAGGACCGCGCCCAGCGTCACCCCGAGAAGCAGGGCCGCGAGGATGCGCCGGTGCTGCGCAAGCCCTCCTGGATCCGCGTCAAGGCCCCCGGCGGCGAGGGCTACGAGGAGACCCGGCGCATCGTGAAGGAGCATCGCCTCGCCACCGTCTGCGAGGAGGCCGGCTGCCCCAACGTCGGCGAGTGCTGGTCCCAGGGCCACGCCACGATGATGATCATGGGCGAGATCTGCACCCGCGGCTGCACCTTCTGCAACGTCGCCACCGGCCGCCCCGAGGCGCTGGACGCCTTCGAGCCCGCCCGCGTCGCCGACGCCGTGGCGAAGCTGGGCCTGAGCCATGTGGTGATCACCTCGGTCGACCGCGACGACCTCGCCGACGGCGGGGCCGAGCACTTCGCCCGCACCATCCGCGCCCTGCGCCGCAAGGCGCCCGACACCACCATCGAGATCCTGACCCCCGACTTCCTCAAATGCGGCCCCGAGGCGCTGGAGATGGTCGTCGAGGCCCGCCCCGACGTCTTCAACCACAACCTCGAGACGGTCCCCGGCCTCTACCCCGAGGTGCGTCCCGGCGCGCGCTACTTCCACTCCCTGCGCCTGCTGCAGCGGGTGAAGGAGCTGGACCCGACGATCTTCACCAAGTCCGGCATCATGGTGGGCCTGGGCGAGGAGCGGGCGGCGGTGCACCAGGTGATGGACGACATGCGCTCGGCCGACGTGGATTTCCTGACCGTGGGCCAGTATCTGCAGCCCACCCGCAAGCACCACGCGGTGGCGCGCTTCGTCGAGCCGGCGGAATTCGCCGCCTACGAGCGGGCCGCCTGGGGCAAGGGCTTCCTGATGGTCTCGGCCACCCCCCTGACCCGGTCGAGCTACCACGCCGGCGACGATTTCGCCCGCCTGCGCGAGGCCCGGCTGAAAGCCGTCGGGCGCTGATCCCCCCGCGGCGGCGGGCCCTCCGGCCCGACGCCGCATTTTGCGACAGATACCTTGCCCGGAGCGTCAGGCAATCGGTTCGTCAAGAAACAATCGGCAGTTTTGTGTCGAATGCGACACAAAGCCGAAAAAGTTTCTGCCGTTAATAAACCTGTAACCATGGTTCATGTTGACCTCATGAACCCGGCACGTTCTATTCCCGATTGTGAATCGCGTACCCCTTCACGTGACGGAGACGACCATGCGTACCCGCGTTGCCGAGGCCTGGACCGACAGGCTTCCCGAAGACGTGCTCGACCTTCTGAGCGACCGACAGGAGCGTAAGCTCGACCGGCTCGCCGAGAAGGGGAACCACGACAAGCTCCTCTCCAAGTTCGAAAAGATGCTGGACCGGCTCGGGATCGATTTCGATCCGGACACGCTGGACGACGACGGCGTGTCGATGGCGCGCGGCGGCAAGAAGAGCGGCGGCACGACCGACGGGGGCACGACCGACGGCGGCACGACGGACGGGGGCACGACCGACGGGGGCTCCGCCAAGGGCGGCGGCAACGGCAAGGGCAAGGGCGGCGGCACGACCGATCCGGGGACCGATCCCGATCCCGGGACCGACCCCGGAACCGATCCGGGCACGGATCCCGGAACCGACCCGGGGACCGGCGACGGGCCCTACAACACCGCGGACTCCTCGGGGCTCTATGCCACCTATGTCTCGGGCATGGGCGACATGGGCGTGACCAGCGCCTACAACGTCGAGCTGGTGTTCAACGGAACCTGGACCGTCGCGCAGCAGAGCGCGGTGCTGGCGGCGGTCGAGATGATCTCGACCCTGGTGACCGGCGACGTGGCCGACTACGGCTCGGTTGACGACATGCGCATCACGCTCTCGACCTATTCCATCGACGGCGCCTACGGGACCACCGCCCGCGCCTCGGTCAGCGGCGCGCGCGCGGCCGACGACATCCCGTGGGGCGGCTGGGTGCAGTTCGACACCGGCGACATCGACCGGCTGCTGGGCGCCGGCACGCTCGACGACGTGGCCTTCCACGAGATGCTGCACGTGATGGGCTTCGGCCCGCAGTGGGACGAGATGGGCCTGGTCTCGAGCCTCAACGGCGAGCTGCGCTTCACCGGCGCCAACGCCACCGCCGCCTGGCAGGCCGAGTTCGCCAGCATCGCCGCCGCCGACGCGGACGGCGACCAGGGCGTGCCGGTGGAGATGGACGGCGGCTCGGGCACCGCGGGCGTGCACTGGGACGAGATGGTGTTCCGCAAGGAGGTGATGACGGGCTACGTCAATGCCGACAACTACATCTCGGCCACCTCCGTCGCGGCGCTGGAGGACATGGGCTACGACACGATCTTCGACATCGCCGACCCGCTGGCCCCCGTGCCGCAGCTCGACGAGTTCCTGATCGCCTGACCCCGTCTGGGGACGGGGACGGCGAGAAACGGCCGCCTGGAGAATCCAGGCGGCCGTGTTTCGTTTCAGGGGGTGTGCCTCGGCTTCGTCGTGAACCGGCCCGCAGGCGCCGCCCTCCGGCGACCGGGCAGGCCCTCGCGGCCGACCGAGCCCCCCACGGGCTATGCACGACAGGGAGCGGCCACCGGCCAGGCGCCGCGCGCGCGCCGGGCAAGGCCGGCGGCGGCCACGCAGGCCGGTCGGTGGGCGTGGCGCGGGGCGGACATGCGGGAACCCCGGGGCGCGGGGCGTCCCGGGGTCTGGAGGCTCGGCCGGGGCCGGAGGGTCAGAGCAGGAGCAGGTCGTCGAGGTCGATGCGGCCGGCGGCGTCGTCGACCTCCACCACCGTGCCGGCGAAGCGCAGGACCGCGTCGCCGCCCTCGGCCGAGATCGTCACGTCGCCCCGCTCCAGCCCGCCGGCCAGGGCGATCGCGTCGCCCTTGCCCCAGTCCAGCACCCGGTCGTGGCCGTCGCGGGCGTGGAACACGAACGTGTCCGCCCCGCCCCCGCCCTTGAGCAGGTCGTCGCCCTTGCCGCCGTCCAGCCGGTCGCGCCCGCCGCCGCCGAACAGCCGGTCGGCCCCGCCCTCGCCGTCCAGCGCGTTGCGCCCGGCATTGCCTTCCAGCCGGTCGCGGCCGCCCTTGCCCGAGAGGTCGACGTCCCCGATCCCCAGCGCGATCGCCCCCGCGCCGCCCTTCTTCAGGTCGAGGTCGGCGCTGGTCGCCACCATGTTCCGGTCGAGGAGGTCGAGCTTCACGTTCTCGCGCCCCACCTCGACGGCGAGCTTGATGCGCCCCTTCACGGCCGCGCCCGAGAGGGTCAGCGTCGCCTCGCCCTCGCCGACCTCCAGCGACCAGCCGCCGGCCCGGGCCGAGGCCGCGTCGCCGCGCCCGGCGGCGGCGACCTTCAGGCCCTTCATGCCCTCGCCCATGGAATAGGCCCCGTCCCCGTCGCGGTCGCGCCAGGCGACGCCGGTCAGGAACGGCCCCGCGTCGGAGCGCGCGCCGAAGTTCTGGGTGACGATCCACGGCCCGGTGGAGGCGGAGTCGTCCGCCTGGCGCACCGTGCCGATCCCGACCTCGGAGAAGCTGGCGTAGGCGAGGTTCGCCCGGTGCCCGCGCCCGGCCTGCATGCCGTCCTCGCCCAGGCCCCAGTCGACCACGAAGGCCTCATGCGCATGGCGGGCGGATTCGGTGTAGGAGAACACGTTCTCCCCCGCGCGGGAGGCGTCGTAGCCGGCGTCGCGGATGCGCTCGCCCAGCGGGGCCTCGCCGCGCGAGGTCACCTGGTGGGACTGCACGTCGGCCTTGCGCAGCACCTGGCTGTGGCCGGCGGCGGCGGAGGCCAGCTTGCCGTTCCAGGCCAGCGGCTGCACGGCGGAGAGGGCGCCGAGCTCGGATTTCAGGGCCTTGAGGTCGACGCCGAACCAGCGCAGCGCCGCGGTGACGTCGGCGTCGTGGGCCGAGCTGCTCGCGGCGCTGGCGACGATGCGGTCGAATTCCCCGCCCGGATCCAGGCGGAATCGGTTCATCAGCTCGACCATGTACTGGTCGAACGCATTGGCGGCTGCCATGGCCCCGCTCCCCTTTGCTTGCTCCGGGGAGGAGCTATAGGGCGCGCGGATTTACACCCGGTTTCTCAGGGGTTTACGAGGTGTTGACCGAGGGTTGCCAAGGCGTTGACGCGGCGTGTCAGAGCAGGGCGGCCGCGGCGAAGCCCACGGCCATCAGCAGGCCCGCGTTGCGGTTGTCGCGGAACAGGCGCAGGCAGACCGCGCCGTCGGTGCGGTCGAAGCGGCGCAGCTGCCAGTGCAGGCGCAGGGCGAAGGCCCAGACGCCGGCGATGGCCAGGATCATCGGCGCGATCCCCGACCAGGCGGTCGCCAGCACCGCCGCGGCCAGCGCCAGCAGCGTGGCGCCCACCAGGAAGCCGGCCAACCAGCGCCCGGTGTCTTCGGCGAACAGGCGGGCGGTGGACTTCACCCCGATCAGGGCGTCGTCCTCGGCGTCGCAGCAGGCGTAGATCGTGTCGTAGAACAGGGTCCAGGCGATCCCTGCGAGGTACAGCAGCACAGCCGGCCAGCCGAGCGTTCCCGTGTGCGCCGTCCAGGCCAGCAGCGCGCCCCAGTTGAAGGCCAGCCCGAGGAACACCTGCGGCCACCAGGTGACGCGCTTCATGAACGGGTAGATGCACACCGGCGCCAGCGAGATCACGCCCAGCAGGATCGCCATCGGGTGCAGCGTCAGCAGCAGGAACAGGGCGATGAACGCCTGCAGAACCATCCAGGCCAGCGCCTGCTTCACGGTGACGCGCCCCGAGGGCAGCGGCCGCGAGCGGGTGCGCGCCACGCCGCCGTCGATGTCGCGGTCGGTGATGTCGTTCCAGGTGCAGCCCGCGCCACGCATCAGGAACGCCCCGACGGCGCAAACCCCTGCGATCCAGAGGTCTTCCAGCCGTCCGCCCGCCGGATCCGCCGCCACCGCCAGCGCCAGGCTCCACCAGCAGGGGATCAGCAGCAGCCAGGTCCCCGCAGGCCGGTCGGCCCGGCTGAGGCGCAGGAACGGCCGGCTCCAGCCCGGCGCGTAGCGGTCCACCCAGTTGCGATCGGTCGAATCGGAAACTCGACCGTCGGGCGCGGGCGGGGTATCCCATGGGGCGGTGGATTGGTCGGGCGCGTTCATGCGGGGGCTTATGGCAGAAAAGGCGACGAAGGTCAGGCTCTGCGTGCCGGACGATCTGTCGCCGGAGGCGCAGCTCGTCCCCGCGCGCGAGCAGGCGCATTACCTGTTCAACGTGATGCGGCTGGGCGTCGGCGACTCGCTGCTGGCGTTCAACGGGCGCGACGGCGAATGGCGCGTCGAGGTGACCGAGGCGTCCCGCAAGGGCGGCGTGCTGACCTGCCGCGAGCGGACCCGCCCCCAGACCCGGCCGCGCGACCTGGTGCTGCTGTTCGCGCCGGTGAAGAAGGCGCGCACCGACTTCATCGTCGAGAAGGCCTGCGAGCTGGGCTGCGCCGCGCTGCGCCCGGTGTTCACGAAACGCACCAACGCCGAGCGGCTGCGCCCCGACCGGCTGCGCGCCCACATGGTCGAGGCCGCCGAGCAGTGCGGCTTCCTCACGGTGCCTGAGCTTCTGGAGGCCGAGCGCCTGGACCGGGTGCTCGACGACTGGGATCCCGCCCGGCGGATCCTGTTCTGCGACGAGCGGCGCGACGCGCCCCCCGCGGCGCAGGCGCTGGCGGCGCACCGGCCCGCCGACGGGGCCGAGGCCGGCCCCTGGGCGGTGCTGATCGGCCCCGAGGGGGGCTTCGACGAAGAGGAATCCGCCCGGCTGCGGAGCCTCGCGCAGGTGGAGGCGGTCTCGCTGGGGCCGCGGGTGCTGCGCGCGGACACGGCCGCTGCGGCGGCCTTGACGATATGGCAGGCGGTGCTGGGCGACTGGACCCCCGCCGGTGAAATCACGATCGAGAGGGCGAGGGCATGAGCGGCGGCATGGGCGGAACCTGGCCGGGATCGAGAGGCGGCTCCGGCGCCGCCATGGCGGCGCGGTGGGCGGAGACGCTGATCGCCGTGGCGCTGGCGGTGACCCTGCTGACGGTCGGCGTGCGCGCCGGGCTGTCGGGCGGCTGGCTGGGCTGGGGCGTCGCGGCGCTGGGCCTGCCGGCCACCGCCTGGGCCGCGGTCGCCTTCAGCCGCGGCCGCATGAAGGGCGACGGCGAGGGTCCCGGCGTGGTCGAGGTCGAGGAAGGCCGCATCGCCTATCTCGCGCCCGAGGGGCACGAGCAGCTGTGGGGCGGCGTGGTCCGGGTGGAAGAGCTCTGGACCGTCGAGGCGGTGCTCCTGAAGCGCAACGCGGGCCTCGCCTGGCGGCTGCGGCCGACCGACGGTCTGCCGGTGGTGATCTCGGTCGGGGCCCGCGGCGCCGACGCCATCCCCGAGGCGCTGTCGGTCCTGCCCGGCTTCTCGGTGATCCGCGCCTCGAAGGCCTTCGAGCATGACGGGCTGGGGGTGCGTCCGATCTGGCGACGCTCCGTCCACGGGCGCGGCTTCCTCTGAGCGGACCGAACGGGGTTGCCCCCTCCCGCAGCCCCTTCTAAGTCTGCCGGTGGCCGCGGGTTCGCGCGGCGAAGACGGCGCCGGGAGCGGGCATGTCGATACCTCAGAGCGGCGGCGGCCCGATCGAGCGCCGCGAGCAGCTGGCCGAATATCTCGCCTCCGGCTGCAAGCCCGCCGACCAGTGGCGCATCGGGACCGAGCACGAGAAGTTCGGCTATCTGCGCGGCAGCCATGCGCCGCTGCCCTACGAGGCGCCGACGGGCGGCTCCCCCGCCTCGGTCCGCGCCATGCTCGAGGGGCTGCGCGACCGCTTCGGCTGGGACCCGGTCGAAGAGGGCGGCCACCTGATCGGCCTGACCCGCGACGGGGCCAACGTCAGCCTCGAGCCCGGCGGCCAGCTGGAGCTTTCGGGCGCCCCGCTGGAGACGCTGCACCAGACCTGCGACGAGTCGAACCGCCACCTCGCCGAGGTGAAGGAGATCGCCGACGAGATCGGCGCCGGCTTCATCGGCCTGGGCGCCGCGCCGGAGTGGACCCACGAGCAGATGCCGATGATGCCCAAGGGGCGCTATCGGCTGATGACCGGCTACATGCAGTCGATCGGTCCCTGGGGGACCCAGATGATGTACCGGACCTGCACGATCCAGGTGAACCTGGACTTCGGCTCCGAGGCCGACATGGTCCAGAAGCTGCGCGTCGGCCTCGCCCTGCAGCCGGTGGCGACCGCGCTGTTCGCCAACTCGCCGTTCTTCGAGGGCAAGATCAACGGCCAGAAGTCCTGGCGCTCGCGCATCTGGCAGGATCTCGACCACCAGCGCACGGGCATGCTGCCCTTCGCCTTCGAGGAGGGCATGGGGTTCGAGCGCTGGGTGGACTACGCGCTCGACGTGCCGATGTATTTCGTCTACCGCGACGGCAAGTATATCGACGCGCTGGGCCAGTCGTTCCGCGATTTCATGGTCGGCAAGCTGCCGGCCCTGCCGGGCGAGACGCCGACCCTGTCGGACTGGGCCGACCACCTGACCACCGCCTTCCCCGAGGCCCGCATCAAGAAGTTCATCGAGATGCGCGGCGCCGACGGCGGCCCCTGGCGGCGGATCTGCGCCCTGCCGGCGCTGTGGGTGGGTCTGATGTACGACCAGGGCGCGCTCGACGCCGCCTGGGACCTGGCGAAGGACTGGACCGCCGAGGAGCGGGAGGCGCTGCGCGTCGATGCCGCGAAGCGGGGGCTGGAGGCGCAGATCCGCGGCCGCTCGATGCGCGATCTCGCGGGCGAGGTGCTCGACATCTCGGCGGCCGGCCTGAAGGCCCGGGCGCGTCCCGGCGCCGGCGGGCTGATCCCGGACGAGACCCACTTCCTCGACGCCCTGCGCGAGACGGTCGACAGCGGCCAGACGCCGGCCGACGAGCTGCTGGCGAAATACCGCGGCGAGTGGGGCGGGGACCTGTCGAAGGTCTACGGCGACTACAGCTACTGAGGCGGGCGCCGGCGGCGGCTCAGGCGGCCGCCGGCAGCTCCCTCACGCCCGAGATCCAGCGCACGATCAGCAGGCTGGCCGCGCCCATGCCGCCCAGGATCAGCGGCTGGGCCAGCGTCAGGCCGACGCCGAAGACGGCGCTGGAGGCGAAGGCGAACAGCACGCCCCCGACGATGCCCGCCACCGCGAAGGCCAGCGCCGTGCGCCGGCGCGCCAGCCACAGGCCCAGCACCGCCAGCAGCCCGAAGGTGGCCGAGAACACCACGAAGGCCGACAGCGCGGTCAGGGCGACGTTGGTCGCGGCCTCGGCGACCATGTCTCCGTCGGGCAGGGTCATGCCGGCGACGACGAAGGCCAGCGGCGCGCTCAGCGCGCCGATCAGCACCGGCGCCAGCGCCAGCCCCGCCACCAGCCTCAGGACGGGGCGCTTCGCCTCCGCCGGCCACCAGTCCAGTCCCAGGTTCGCCATGCCCCCTCCCGTGCCTCGCGCGATCCGAAGGGTGCGAGCCTAGGGGGCCTCGTCGGCCGGCGCCAGCCCGCGCCGGGCGACCGAAAGCCGCCAGCGCCGGGCGACGGCGACGCAGGCGCCCGTCCAGACCGCGCCCAGCGTGGCCGGGACCAGCAGCACCATCGCCCAGCCGAAGACCTCGGTCGCGATCCCCGGCCCCGACAGCCCGCCGTTGGCGAGCCCCCCGCCCAGCACCGACAGGCCGGGGAAGACCACCGCCCAGCTCGCCAGCCCGCAGAGCAGCGACGCGCGCAGCCCCGCCAGCCGCGCCAGCGTCATGGCCAGCGCCAGCGCCGGCCCCAGCACGACCCACAGCGACAGCGCCGCGCCGAGCGCCGAGAACAGCGTGTGCACCTCCCAGCGCCCGATCCCGGTGACCCCCGCCAGCGGCGGATGCGCCAGCGCGTAGGCCGCCGCCGCCAGTCCGCCCAGCGGCACGACCGGAAACAGGACGGCGAAGGCCAGCCCCTGCGCCACGCCGGGCGCGAAGGCGCGCGGCCGCGTGCGGGCGCGGCGCCGCGGCGCCTCGCCCGCGGGGGCGGAGGAGGGGAGGCGTCTCAGGATCTCGGCCCCGTGCGGCGGGACCTGGGGGGGAGGGTCATGCCCTGTCTCCTGCGCCCGGGGCGCGCGGGCGGGGCAAGGCTACGCCGCCGCGCCGGCGGTCGCCAGAGGCGATGCGGGGGGGCGGACAGGCGGAGGGGAGCGCCGGGGCGCTCCCCTCCCCGGGATCTCAGAGCAGCACGTCGGAGGCGTCGAAGTCGGCCTTCTCGACCCCGGCCAGCACGATCTTGCCGCCGTCGAGCTCGAAGGTCAGGCCCGCCTTCGCGTCCTCGGCGAGCTTCATCAGCGCCTCGAAGCCGCCGGGGGCGGCGGTCTTGCGCAGGTCGAGCACGTCGCCGCCGTCGAAGTCCTTGACCACGTCCTTGCCGAAGGCCTTCACGAAGCGGAACTTGTCGGCGCCGTCGCCGCCCCACAGCACGTCGTTGGCCGCGCCGCCGTCGAGCAGGTCGTTGGCGTCGCCGCCCCACAGCTTGTCGCGCCCGGACTGGCCGAAGAGCTTGTCCTTGCCCTCCTCGCCCCAGAGCTGGTCGTTCCCGTCGCCGCCCTTGAGCTTGTCGGCGCCCTGGCCGGCGGCGACCTTGTCCTTGCCGCCGCGCAGGTCGAAGACGTCATTGCCCTCGAAGTCGATGGCGTAGCCGTCGCGGGTCCTGTCGCCGGGGCGCACGATGTCGGCGACGTCGTTGCCCTTGTAGTTCCACGAGAAGTTCTTGAGGAAATACGTCTCGAACGCCATCACGTCCTTGCCCGAGTCCTCGGCCTTGATCGCCGAGATCAGCGAGCGGACCGAGAAGTCGGCGTTGGAGATCGTCACCGCCAGCTTGCCGTCGACCGAGGTCTTCCAGGTGTCGATCGTGCCGGCGCCCTTGCCGTTGGTCACGATGCCCCGGCCGGTCAGCACGGTGACGGTGTTGTCGTAGGGGATCACGACCTGCGTCGAGGTCTCCTTCGACGTGTCGCTGAGCAGGATGTTGCCCAGCTCGTCCATGAACTCCTGAAGGGTGATGTCCCACCCCTTGGTGTAGCGGACCTTGACCTTGCCCATTGCCGTTCCCCGCGCCGGTTGCCGTAACGTCGGCCGGATTGTCCAAGGATATCGGGCCGTTGGGTAGGGGTACCAGAAAGGTGAATGTGGCGAAAGGGCGGCGCAGCGTGAATCGCCCTGATGAATTCGGCGGCCTCGCGCGTCCGCCCGCCCCCGGACGCGCCGGGGGCGGGGAGGGGCGCCGCTCAGCCCGCCGAGGCGCCGCCGACGGTCAGGCCGCCGATCAGCAGGGGCGGCTGG
>CAXGVP010000026.1:0-14595 GCA_964013055.1 uncultured Albimonas sp. | reverse complement strand
CCGACGGCGCGAGCTGCGCGCCCTTGAGCAGCGAGTCGTTGACCCGGATCGTGACGTCGCCGTCGCTGCGGCCCGCGACCTCCTCGGCGAAGAGCTCGGCGGCCTTCTGCACCGTGGTGCCCGGCACCGACATGGTGCCCAGCAGCAGCTCCTCGGCGGACGCCGGAGCGGCGACCACGAGGCCCAGAGCCATGGCGGCGGCGCGGATCGAATCGTTCGTCGGAACAGGCATCGGTTTCCTCCCTGGAGACGCCTTCATTGACGGGAGAGGAACCATGCGTCGCAAAAATGTGCAATATGTGCATTTAAAATTTCTATTTTTGCACATATCGATGCACGAGGGTCGCCTCCGTGAAGACCCGGCCGACAGGGACGCCGGCGTTCCTCAGGCTTCTCCCAGGAAAGACGCGCCGGTCGGGGCCTGCCCGCGAGGTTCGCCAGCGGACGGGACGGCGGTCGAGGACGCGGCGCGACGGCGCCGGGCCTGCACCCCGTTTCCAGCGTTCGCCGTCGCTTCCCGTCGGCCGTCCCACGGCGAGCGGCCCGGCGCCTCCTCCGCATCGCCCTGCGCGTTCGCGATGTCGAGGGCCCGCACGCCCGGCCCGGCGTTTCCGCTCGCCCGATGGCGACGCCCCTGTCGCGCGCCGGGCCGCCTGCGGTCCACGCATCGACGCCCGATGCCGGACGCCGCGAGCGCCCGGCACGGCCGGAGAGGGCTTTGCGCCGGCGCGCCCGACCGGAGGGCGCGCGCCGGGGCGAGGGTCACAGCATCAGGCTCGGCAGCCAGAGCGTGATCCCGGGGAAGGCGAGCAGGAGGGCGAGCAGGGCCAGCTCGATGCAGATGAAGGGCGCGAGGCCGCGGAACACCTTGCCCAGCGGCGCCTTCGTCTGGCTGGCCGCCACATAGGCGTTCAGACCCAGGGGCGGCGTCAGCAGACCGATCTCGACCGTCTTGGTCACGATGATCCCGAACCACACCGGATCGTAGTCCAGCGCCATCGCCGCCGGGAAGGCGAGCGGCAGGGCCAGCGACAGGATCGCCAGCTGGTCCATCACCATGCCCATCGCCAGCAGCACCCCCACGATCGCCAGCAGGATCGCCCAGCGCGGCATGCCGGAGCCGTTCACCGCCTCGAGCACCGACTGGGTCACCCGCGTGAAGGTCAGGTAGTTCGCGAAGATCCCCGAACAGGCGACGATGGCGATGATCATCACCGTGGCCGAGATCGCCCGGCTGAACGAGCCGCCCAGCGCCCGCGCCCGCAGCGTCCGCTGGCCGAGCCCCAGGATCAGCGCGCCCAGCACGCCCAGCGCCGCCGCCTCGGACGGCGAGGTGAGCCCGGCGTGGATCGCGCCGATCACCGCCAGGATCGCCGGGCGGTTCCCCGCCGAGGTCGTCGCCCGGACCCTCCACCAGGCGGACGGCCACGCGATGACGCTGCTGCTGGCCGAGCTCGGGGACCGCGGATACGGGTGAGCCGGCCGGCTTAACCGGGGTCCCTGCCCCGGCGTCGAACTTCCCTGTTTCGCCCCTGAGAATTCCTTGATCGCCCGGATTCAATTCCCTGTTCCTGGTCCGGAGCAGGGTTCGGGCGGGACTGCGTCCACCACCACGCAGCCCCCCTAAAAATAGCTAATCCTGCTTCGACCGGGAAGTCTCCGACGCTTCCGAGGGTTCGCCGCGCGTTGCGCCGACAGGACATTCCGAGAGCACCGAAATCAGAGCGGAAACGCCCCTCGAAGGGGCGTTTGCTCTGAAGCCGAGTTTTGGGTGAGGTCTTGAGGCCGGCGCCGCGTCGCGCGTCTGGTCAGATCCGGCAAGGCTCGAAGCCCAGGACCCGCCGCTGCTCCGTCCAATTGAGCGGCAGATCCGGCAGCCGCCGCAGTGCCCGGGCGGTCAAGTCGTCCGGCTGCCGGCCGTCCAGGATCGCCTCGCAGATGTCCGGCGCCAGGAAGGCCAGCGACAGCTCTCGGCTGTCCGATCCCTCCTATGCGCCCTCCCGCCGTTCGATCTCGCCGACCGAGGCGGTCGCGCCGGAAAGCAGCTCGCCCGCCCAGCGTCGCGCATCAGCGACCATCGCGATCAGCTCCGCATCCGGCTTCCGCTCCCGGCGATCGAGCCCGATCACGATGAGCTTCGCCCGGCCTGCCTGCCGAGTGCGGAGCGGCGCTTCGATGCGAATCGGGTCGAGCGCTGGGTCATGGTCATGCTCGGAACCGCACGCGAGGGACGCGGACCTGATCGAGATCGCCAGCGTCTCGCGGCCCAGATCGATCCGCTCGACCAAATGAACCATCGCCGTGATCCGGGCGTCCGCCTCGGGGGCGAGGGCCGTCGCACGCTTCAGCGCCTGCGTGATGCCTGTCGGCGACGCGCCGGCCCGATGCAGGTCAGCGGCGAGACGATCCGCATCGCGGAGACGGTCCTTGAGCGTCCACGCAACGAAGCTCTCCAGCGGCTTTGACACGTGAGTCCGATGGCGGCCCGAAGCATGATGCGGTGGGTCCGAGCATGCGCCGCATCTCGTATGCCCGCCATCGCTTCCCGCCGGTCGTCATCCAGCACGCGGTCTGGCTCTTCCTCCGCTTCGCCCTGAGCTGCCGCGATGTCGAGGATCTGCTCGCCGAGCGCGGCATTGATGTCTCTTACGAAACGGTGCGCCGCTGGACGCTCAAGTTCGGCGTCGCCTATGCGCAGCGGATCCGGGCGCGACGCCCACGGCCCAGCAGCCGCTGGCATCTGGACGAGGTCTTCATCCGAATTCAGGGGCGGATCCACTATCTCTGGCGCGCCGTGGACGACGAGGGCGAAGTGCTCGAGGTGATCGTTCAATGGTGACGAGACCGGAAGGCGGCGCTGAAACTGCTGCACAAATTGCACAAACCGCAGGGTTTCGCGCCAGAGACCATCGTGACCGACCGGCTGCACTCCTACGAGGCGGCCTTGCGGGATCTCGCCCTGGCGGACCGCCATGTGACCGGCGGCCGGTCCAACAACCGGGCCAAAGGCTCGCACCAACCAACGCGCAAGAAGGAGCGACAGAAGCGAGGATTGCGCTCGCCGGGCTCGGCCCAGCGCTTCCTCTCGCCTCACGCCGCCTCCTGCAACCATTTCAACATCCAGCGCCACCTGATCGCCGGCCGAACGATAGTCGCTCCGGGCCGAGGCCTTCGCGGCCTGGCGCGACATCGCCGCCGCCTGAGGGCGGGCCCCATGCGGCTTGGGGGAGCCTGCTCATCTACGTGACGATGCCGGCCCGTGTCCTTGTCGATCTTGCAGTCGCCCAGCCGGGCGAGCGAGGTCAGCGAGGCCTCGCCGGCGATCGCCCCTTGATCTCGACTTCCCGCTCGGCGCCGTCCTTCTCGAGCTGCGAGACCAGCATCTCTCTGGCCATGTCGACGCCGCCGCTGCAGCAAAGCGGCCGCCACGGATCATGGTTCATCCAGTCCTGATCGTCGGGAGACGCCTCCGCATAGCCTCCGCGCCGCGCCAGCGGCAGAAGACAGCGCTTGGCGACAAGGGTCCCCGAAGAGGAGGATCGGGCGCAGGGGCGGCTGGCCCATTGAAAATATCCGGGAGCCTTCTGGAACACAGGGCGCGAGCGGGTGGCGGCAGGTCGGGTTCACGGGTGAAATCGGCGGACGGAAGGGAACGCAACGAAAACACCCTGGCAAATACAGTCGTTGCGCGAGGCTGGATGAACACCAGATGGGTCTTGGACACCGCCTTTCGTGGATGAAAGGCCGGCGGCTCCCCCTGGCGACCGCGCGCGCCGCCGTGTCGCCGACGCCCGCCGCAAGTCGAAGCGCCGGCCCCCGAAGGAGGCCGGCGCCGCGGTTCGCACCTCTGCAGCCGGAGCGGCCGGGGCCGCCGGCAGCGGCTCAGAGCATGAAGTCCTGGGCCGAGAGGCTGGCGGCGGCGGTGGCGAGGAGCACGATCGCGACGGCGTCGTCCTCGTCGTCCCCGTCGAGGTCGACGCCGTCCGCGACGCCGTCGCGGTTCATGTCGATCTCGATCCGCGCGTTTTCGCCCCGCTGCGTGATCAACAGGTTCGCGAACCGCAGGTCGCCCTCCAGCGCCAGGTCGATCTGGCGCAGGTCGATCACGTCGCCCTCGCCCGCGTCGCCGGAGAAGTCGGTGATGCGGTCGGTCCCGAAGGCCCCCGAGAAGGCGAAGCGGTCGGCGCCCGTGCCGCCGGTCAGGACGTCGTCGCCCGTGCCGCCGGCCAGGATGTCGTCGCCCGCGCCGCCCAGCAGCGTGTCGTCGCCGCCCTCGCCCCGGATCATGTCGTCGCCGCCGCGGGCCGAGATCACGTTCACCCCGTCCGTGCCGTAGATCCAGTCGCCGAAGCGGGAGCCGGTCGCGTCCTCGCGTTCCCCGTCGCCGAAGACGGAGCGGGCCTCGGTGGCGATGTCGCGCTCGATGACGGTGCGGCTGTCCCAGCCGGAGGTCGCGGCGGCGTCGTTCCACAGGCCGCCGTCCTGCATCACCACGTAGGACTCGGCGCCGCCCCAGTTGTTGGGCTCGCCCTCGCTCCAGTTCGTCCAGCCGCCCGCGATCGGGTTGCCGGTGAGGTCGAGGAACACGCCCTCCTCCGCGAGGTCGTCGGCGCCGATCCAGACCGGGCGGTCGTAGGTCGGGGCGAACAGCGCGGCGACGAAGGCGTTCTCACCCTCGCTGTCGATCTGCAGCAGGGCCGAGCCGTCTGCCCGGGCGAAGGCCACGGCCTCGTCCCAGGTCTGCACCCCGGCGCCGGTCGCCTCGGCGTAGAGCGAGCCCTCGTAGTAGGCGCCCGCCGCGAGAAGCGGGGCCAGCGCCCCGGAGCCGGCGCCCACGTAGATCAGCTGCCCCTCGTCCGCCCCGCCCCATTCGGGCAGCGTGCCCTCGATCGAGCCCAGGCCGGCGTCGAAGTCGAACATGCTCTCGAAGACGTCGATCGACAGCAGGTCCAGCTCGCCCTGCATGCGCAGCAGCGGCCCGATGCCGGCCTCGACCGAGATCTTGCTCGGCAGCTCGAGGAAGTCGAGCACGCCGGCAAGGATCGAGGAGGGCACCGTCGCCAGCACCTCGGCCTTCGCCTTCAGCAGGTCGAGCTGGTAGCCGAAGTTCAGGCCCAGCTGGGTGTCGTTGAAGAACTTCGCCGAGGGGCGCAGCTCCAGCCGGTAGTCGATCTGGCCGTTGCCGTCGCGGTCCTCGATGGCGGAGACGTTCTCCAGCGTGAAGGTGTTGAAGGCGGCGTCGCCGCGGTCGGAGGCGTTGAAGGTCGCCACCTCCTGCTCCTCGACCAGCAGGGTGAAGGCCATGTCCTCGATCGCCAGCCCGAAGCTCTGCGAGAAATAAGCGCCGGCGTGGACGTCGAGGTCCGCGGCCTCGAAGCTGAGATCGAACTTGTAGTTGTCCTCCAGCGCGTCGAAGGCGGCGTCGTCGAGGCTGTCGGAGTTGTCCTGGTCGGAGGTGTCGCCGCTCTTGCCGTCGTCGTCTTTCTTGTCGTCGCCGCCGAAGATGTCCGACAGGCCGAGCGAGAGGTCGAGCGGGTTGAACGCCTCGAGCGGCGGGGTGCCGGCGGCGATGGCGACGACCACGGCGACCAGCTGGTCGACGTCGAGGCTGAGGTTCACGAAGTTGGCGTCCTCGCCGTTCGTGTCCTGGGTGCGGCCCGAGGAGGTGAAGAAGCCCAGCTCCTGCAGCAGGTCGAGGTCGCCGGTGAAGGTGGGGTTGTCGATCAGGTCGATGTGGAACAGGCCGTCGTTCCCGGCGTTCTCGTTGGTCACCGTGAAGATCGGCAGGTAGCCGTCGCCGTCCTTGTAGGGGTTGGGCAGGTTCGTGGTCCAGTCGGAGCCGTCGGCCTTCTGCAGCTCGATGTCGACGATGGCGCCGAGCACGGTCTTCAGCGCCCCGACCAGCTTGCCGGCCAGGTCGCCCCCGTCCTCGACGGCGGCGCCGGCGTCGTCCAGCAGCTTCTCGAAGCCGGGCGCGAGGCCGATCTTGGGCTTCAGCAGGTCCAGCAGGCGGGTGGCGAGCTGGTCGAGGTCGAAGGCGTCGGGGTCGTCCAGCGCCTGGGAGACGAAGGTGGCGAAGTCGACCGGCGCGCCGGAGTATTCGTCGGTGTACTCGCCCGCCTCGGTGTGGACGCCCTGCGTGGTGATGGTCGGCCAGATCACGGTGAGCGACAGGATGTCCTGCAGCGGCGGCGGGACCAGTTCGACCTCGAGGTCTTTGGTATCGAACTCGACGATGGTCTTGGAGCCGTCGATCTCGGCCACCGTCGCCCAGTGGAAGGCGTCCTCGCCGGCGGGCACGTCGACCAGCACCTCGCCGGCGGCCTTGGCGCTGACGTCGAAGTCGAGCGCGATGGAGCCGTAGAGCTTGTAGAGGATCTCGATGGCGAACTGGGCGTTCGGGCTTTCGGTGCTGAACGGGCCGAGGTCGGTGTCGGCGAACATCGCGCCGATGTCGAAGGTGATCGAGTCGCCCTCCTCGTCCACGGTCATGGTCTGGGCGACGTCGTAGACCAGCAGGCTGTCGACCGAGCCGCTGTCGATCTTGGCGCTGAGTTTCAGGCCCGCCTGGGCCTTCGCCTCGACCACCGCCTTGGCCAGCAGCTCGAGGTTCGAGTTGGCGATGACGTTGGTGACCATCTGCACCGGGTTCAGGTCCGAGATCAGGTCCAGCGCGTCGTCGAAGAAGCCGCCGCCCTTCTCGAGCTTCTTCGCGCCGGCCCGCGCGACGTCCCTGGCCGCGTCGTCGATCGCGCCCAGCACCTCCTCGGAGCCTTCGCCGGCGAAGGCGGCCTTCAGCTCCTTGAGCTTCGCGTCGGCCTCCTTCTCGGCCTGCTTGGCCTTGCGCTGCTCCTCGCCCAGGTCCTTGTCGCCGAGGTGATCCTTGAACTTGTTGAGGGCGTCGAGCGCCTTCTTGGCGTTCTCCTGCTCCTTCTCGTGCTCCTTGATCTCCTTCTTCGCGTCGTCGAGCTGGTTCTTCTCATTCTTGTCGAGGCCGCGGACCTCGTCGCGGAACTTGGTGATGGTCTTCTTGAACCAGCCGGTCAGGAAGCCCCAGGTGTCCTCGATGATGTCGTAGGCCTTGCTGACCACCTTCTTGGAGAGATTGAGCAGGTCGTCGACGACTTCGACCGCGCTGGTCAGCGCGTCGGAGGCGGCGTTGTAGGCCGACTTCGCGGCGTTCACGATGCCGTTGCCGACGGCGTCGATCCCGTCCTCGAGCTTCTTCAGCGCCGGGACCTTGTCCTTCGCGAAGTCCCAGCCCTTCTGCAGCGCCTTGCCGGTGTCGACGAAGAACTCCTTGGTCTTCTGCACGGCGGTCGAGTTGACGATGTCCTCGCCGAGGTCGGTGATGAAGCCGCCGATCTCGCCGAAGAAGTCGGTGACCCCGCTCACCGCCTCGGTGGCGATCTCGGTCAGCGTCTCGGCGAGGTTGAAGTCGATGTCGAGGACTTCCATCGGCGAGTCGCCGGTGAAGGAGGTCGGGTCGGCGAGCTTCTCGGCGTCGGTGACCGCGTCGAACTTGAGCTGGGCGGCCTGCGCGTTGTCGCGCGTGCTCACCGCGACCTCCGCGTCCTCCGAGAGCATGGTGGTCTCTTCGACCTTTTCCTTGCTCCACATGTTCTTTTTCGACACGCGCTGGGTGACGACGACGTCGACGTCGCGAGTCGTGGTGTCGAGCAGATTGCCGTCGTCGTCGCGCGACTCCATCTCGATCCGCAGCGTGACGGTCGCGCTCCGCTGCTTGAACCCGGAAGAGGTATACAAGGGCAGGACCCCGGGGGTGTAGATGACCTCGCCGTCGACCAGCGCGACCTCGCCGATGGCGCCGTCGTCGAACGGGCCGGCGCGGCCCGGGTCGGGCACGATCACGACGCCGGTGGCTTCCCACTCGGTCAGGTCGCCGCCGATCAGCGGCAGGTACTTCTCCCAATCCAGGATCTTGGCGTCGCCGCTGTACCACATGCTCTGATCGCTGGACGCGATCGTGACCTGGTTGCTCGTCATTGCGGAAATCCCCTGATGCGGTCGCGCCCCAGGCGCCGCCTGACTTGCTTAAGCCGTCAGAAATGTATCATTGCAAGCAAAAGTTCATCTGTCTGAATGCAGTATTTCACTCTTCAAAAACAGATCTCTCTTTCGGGCTCGATGATTGAAAAGGCGGCGAAAAAATCGAAATTTTGCAACGCAGCAGCTACGTAGGGCTGTGGGACGCTGGCCAAGATTCAATTTCAGGTTGCATTTTCGCCTTATAAAATCACCTCTGGATATGAACGGGATCGGCCGGTGCAGGCTCCGCTCCCCGGCGAGCGTCGGCCGGGCGACTCGCCCGCGCGGCACGGCCGTGACGACCTCGGATGCGGGATGGCGAAGGGGCGGGCGGACGTCTCGCGTGAGGGCTGCGGATCCCCGTGCCGATCGGACGAACCAGGTTCGGGACGTCCTGTCGCTTCGGCGTCTGCCACGTCCGGGCTGCGCCTCTTGTGGCCTGCCGCCGGTTTCGTGGACACGAGGATCAAGATGACGACCATGGATCTGGCGACCGGACAGGCCGGGACGACCGTTGCGTGGGGAGGTCAGGATCGAGGCGGTGAAGCTGGCGCCGGAGCGGGGCGTGTCGGTCCCGCAGGCGAGCCGGGACCTTGATCCGGCGGAGAGCGTCCTGCGGCGCGGGAGGCTGCGGCCGCGCCGCAGGAGGGCGGCGAGCGCTCCATGATCGCCGACGACATCCTCGAGCGGGAGTTCGCAGCGGATCGGCCGAACCGGAAATGGCTGGCCGACGTCGCCTGCGCCTGGACCGCCGAGGGCCGGCGCCACGTCGCCGTGGTCCTGGATCTGGTCTCACGCCGCGGGGTCGGCTGGTCGATTAAAGCGGAGCGTGACGCGACCCTGGCGACGCAGACCTGACACGGCGTTCACGGAACCGGCAGCAGGCCTCAGGGCCGGCCGGGCTTCGGGGCGCTCTCCACCTGGGCGACCACGGACATGCCGGGCACGAGTCGCTCGGCGAGCGGCTGGTCGGGGTCGATCGCGATGCGCACCGGCAGCCGTTGCGCGATCTTGATGAAGTTGCCGGTGGCGTTCGAGGGGCCCAGCACGCTGAACTCCGAGCCGGTGGCGGGAGAGAAGCCCTCGATGCGCCCGGCAAGCCGCGCGCCGCCCAGCGCGTCCACCGTGAAGCTGACGGGATCCCCCACGCGCAGGCCCGCCAGCTGGGTCTCCTTGAAGTTGGCGACGATCCATTTCCTCGTGGGCACCAGCGAGGCCAGCCGCGCGCCGGGCGTCACATACTGGCCGAACCGTGCCGAGACCTCGCCCAGCTTGCCGGCGACCGGCGCGAAAATGCGGGTATGGGCCAGGTCGATGCGGGCCAGCTCGACCGCCGCCTCCGCCTCCTCGACCGCAGCCTCGCGGGATCGACGGTCGACGGCGACCGCGTCCACGTCCTGTCGGGCCGTCTCGGCCTGCGCCCGCGCCTGGCGCAACGCGGCGCCGGCCTGGTCGAAGGCGAGCCGGCGGGCCTGCGCCTCGCTTTCCGTCACGACGCCGCGGCTGCGCAGCTCCGTCGCCCGGTCGAGCTCGGCGCGCACCACCTCCAGGGCTGCCTGGGCGGAGGCCACCCCGGCGTCGGCGGCCTCGACATTGGCCTCCGCCGACAGACGCTCCTGGCTGGCGCTTGCGAGGTCGGCTCGCGCGGCGTCGAGCTGGGCTTCGGCCTGCGCAAGGCGCTGGGAATGGATCGCGTCGTCGAGACGGATGATCAGATCCCCCTCCTCGACCTCGGCGAAATCCTCCGCCGCGACCTCCATGACCTCTCCGGCGACCTGCGGCGCCAGAAAGGTCACCTTGCCCCGGACATAGGCGTCCTCGGTCACCTGCGCCGTGGGTTCGAACGGCGGCAGGCCCCAGGCGTAGAGCACGCCCCCCGCACCCAGAAGGCCCACGGCGGCGGCGAGCAGGGTCGCGACATGGCGGGTGACATTCGAAAGCATCTGCAACCTCGTTGCTAGGCGGCCTGCGCGCGAGGCGGCTCGGCGGCTGGAGCGCGGTCCTGCGTCTCCAGGCTCGCCGGCGCCGGGCCGGCGGCGGCGGCGGAAGCGGCGGCGCGATCCCGCCATGTCTTCAGGGCCGCGTGGCCCAGCATCAGCGCCAGCGCCACGGCCGACGCCGCGGCGGTGGCCAGGAACGCGTCGTCATAGGCCATGACGGACGCCTGGGTCTGGACCTCCCCCGCAAGACTGGAGACGGTCTGGGCCGAGACCAGCGTGGCGTCGCCGACCTGCGGGGAGAGCCCCGCCCCCACGGCGTCCAGACGCTCCGCGACCAGCGGGTCGGCGCGGGAAAGCCCCTCGGACAGGCGTTCCGCGTGAAGGCGGTGCCGGACCTGCACGACGCTGGAAAACAGCGCGGCGCCGAAGAAGCCGCCGAGCTTCTGCGTGGTCAGGAACACGATCACGAAGGTCAGGATGTAGTTCGGCCCCTTCGCCAGCGCCGACATCAGCCCCGACAGCAGCGCCGGCGGCAGGAACAGCGCCGCGGCGAGGCCGATCATCGCCTGCGAGAGATACATGTCCGCAGGCGTCGTCTGCGCGGTGGAGCGCGCGTCCATCAGCGATCCCGCGATCAGCAGAACCAGCGCCACGGCATGGAACCGGAATTCCCGCCCGGGCTTCAGCAGCACGGCGCAGATCGCGCCGCCCAGCAGGGTCGCCCCCAGCACGACCAGCCACAGGCCCTGCATCTGGTCGTTGAGAAGCCCCAGCGACCGGAACAGGCCGGCCGCGCCGGAGGTCTGCTCGCTGAGCACCAGCCGGAACAGGAGGATCGCGGCGGTGAAGTGCAGGATGGCCGGGCTCGCCAGCCAGCGGATGTCGAGCAGCGGCTCCGCGCGGTTGAGCTCGATGCAGGCCGCCACCGCGAAGGCCGCGACGCCGCCCGCGATCAGCAGCCCCAGCCAGGCCCGTTCCGTCCACCAGTAGACCGGGCCGGTCACGGCCGCCACCGCCAGGCAGCCGAAGCTGACCGCGATGAACAGGAACGAGATCACGTCCCCCGCCTCGATCCGCATCGGCATCGGCGGGGTCTTCAGCGGCAGGAGGTAGATCAGCCCCAGCCCGATCGCGGCGAGCGCCACCTCCATGCTGGTCAGCGCATGCCAGAGGCCGACGTCGAGAAGATGCGGAGAGATCAGCCGCGTGACCGGAGAGCCCATGAAGATGACGGTCAGCGCCGCCGAGAGGCCGACGTTCATCTTGCGATGGTCCGGCAGCGGCTCGAGCATGTAGAGGAAGGCGAGCGAGGTCATCGGCGCGGCGGCGACGCCGGACAGGAACCGGACCACGAGATTGGGTCCGAAGCCTTCGGCGGAGAAGTTCAGCAGCGCCGCCAGCACGAAGCCGACGATCGAGATCTCGGCGAAGCGGCGGATGCCGAACTGGCCGCGGATCTTGATCAGCGCCAGCGTCAGCGAGACGTTGGGGGCCATGTAGGCCGCCGTCAGCCAGACGGTCTCGGCCTGGGTCGTGGCGAAGCCTCCCTGCAGCTGCTGGGCGTTGGCCGAGATCACGGATTGCCCGAAGCCCTGCGCCAGCGCGAGCACGACGGCGGTCGCGAAGTAGCCGCAGGCGCGCCAGGCGGGCATCGTCAGCCCCGGCGGGGCCGCCGCCTGCGGCGCGTCGTCCGCGACCTCGGGCGCCTCGGGCCGCGCGTCTTCGCCGGCCGGGCCTGGCGCCGGGCCTGCCGCGGCCGGCGCCGGGCGCCGGTCCCGATCCCGATCCCGATCGCGCGGGGCTTCGTCGCCGCCGCTCATGGTCTGCCCGCCGCCGCCAGGTTGTCGAGCATCCGGCAGAGGACGCGGTGCGCGACGGCGAGATCCTCGTCCGGGATATCCGCAAGGATCTCCGCGCACAGGTGCTCCGTCAGCGCCAGCACCGCCTCGGCCTGCCCCTGCGCGGCCGGCGTCAGGACGATGCGCCGTTGGCGGCGGTCGCCGGGAACGACCTCCCGGCGCACCATGCCGCCCGTCTCCATGCCGTCGATCAGCCGCGCCATGGTCGGCCGTTCCACCTCCATCGCCTCGGCCAGTTCGCCCTGCGTCAGCGGCCCGCTCCGCGCCAGGTGCAGCAGCAGCCGCGCCCGCGCCTCGGTCAGGTCGAAGTCCCGGGTGCGGGCGTCGAACAGCGTGCGCGCCTTGCGCGTCACGGCTCCGAACATGCGCAGAAGCCCGGCCTTGAAGTCGTCGGTGTCGGCCATCACGATTCTATAGCCCCCTAACTGTTAGCCATGCATCTAACTCGGCGAGCCCGCGGCTGCAAGGGCTGAAAGAGGCGAGCCCGCCGGCCGACGAACGCCGGCGGCTCGGCTGTCGCCGCCTGCACCTCCTGCCGCTTCGCGACGGCCTCGGCGTCGACCACAGCCGCCCCCACGCCGGCCTCGGCGGTCTCACGCCAAGGGAGTTCGCAACCCGGTCCTGGGAGAACCGGACCGAGAACGACCCGAACGGGCGAGCGCGGGCGGACCGCGGACAGGCTCGACCGAGCCAGCCGAGCGCCGTCTCCTCCCTCGACCAGGAAGGGCGGTCGGCGCGCCGACGCCCAGCCGGAACGTTCGCGTCGCCGCAGCCGGGTCTCGACGCTCGACACGGGGCAAGGCACGGCTTTCTGCGCGCCGCGGTGCAATGGCCCGCTGTTCCCCGGCGCGGCTGCCGGGTAAGAGCTGCGGATGCTTGCTTCCTCGGCAAATCGCGTTCTGGTCGCGCTCCTTGCTGCGCTCCTCGCTGTGACGAGCGTCACCGCGGCGCGCATGATGCTTCCCGAGCGGAGCGATCCGGCGAAGGCGGCTTACGAGGAACTGGCGACGCTGCTCCACAGCGAGCTGTGCAGGGCCGAGACGCCGCACGCATCCAACGATCATCATTGCCCGCTCTGCCATGGCCTGCCGGAAGCGCCCGAGGTCGCATGGGCGGGCCGCATCTTCCCGGTCGCGGCCTTCCGCACGCTTCCCGGCCTCGCGCATCTGCTGTCAGGCGCGCGGGATCGCGACCTGTCCCGTTCCCCAAGGGGTCCGCCGGTCCGCGCCTGACGGCCTTCGCGCCGACAATCGCGACCTGCGACCCCGGCGAGACCCTCGCCCGGGATCCCTGACCTCCGCCGTTCCGGCGGATTCCATTGGAACGAGACCATGAACACCCCCACCCCCAGGGCGGCGTCCGCTGCGCTGTATCGCGCCGTGTGGCGCTGGCACTTCATCGCAGGCCTGCTGGTCCTGCCCTTCGTCTTCATCCTCGCCGTCACCGGCGCCGTCTACCTGTTCAAGGACGAGATCAACGACGCCGCCTATCGGTCGCTGCGCACGGTCGAGGCGCAGCAGGAACGGCTCGCCCCCTCCCGCATCGTCGCCGCCGCGCTCGACGCCCATCCCGGCGAGGTCACGACCTACACGCCGCCCGCCGCGCCCGACCGCAGCGCCGAGGTCGACGTGCGCGGCGCCGACGGCCTGAAGAACACGGTCTATGTGAACCCCTATTCGGCCGAGGTCCTGGGCGCCCAATGGGAAAGCGGCCCCGCCGGCAGCCCGGCGATGTTCGTGGTGCGCAAGCTGCATTCGCTCGAATACGTGGGCTGGCTCGGCAACCGGCTGATCGAGCTGGCGGCGGGCTGGATGGTTCTGCTGGTCGCCTCGGGGATCTACCTGTGGTGGCCGCGCGGCAGGGCGGTGGGAACCGTGTCGATCCAGGCCCGGGGCGGCCGGCCGTGGTGGCGGGACCTGCACGCGGTGACCGGGCTCTACACGTCGGTGTTCATCGTGTTCCTCGCCATGACCGGCCTGCCCTGGTCCGGCGTCTGGGGCGGCAAGTTCTACGACTACGCCTACGCGCTCGGCCTGGGCATGCCGGACGGCTACTGGTCGGACAAGCCGGTCTCGACCGTGCCGACGGGAGAGGCGGCCAAACACGCGGCCTGGATCCTGGAAAAGCAGCCCCTGCCCGTCTCCGACGCGGCCGGAGGCGGCGCGCCGCAGGCGCTGGACGCGGTGGTCGCGCGGGTCGAGCAACTGGGCATCGCGCCCGGCTACGCGCTGGCCATGCCGCGCGGACCCGAGGGGGTGTTCACGGCCTCGGTCTACCCTGACGACATCACCTTCGAGCGGATCATCCACCTCGACCAATATTCGGGCAAGGTGCTGTTCGACGCGGGTCTGGCCGACCTCGGCACGCTGGGCCGCTGGGCGGAATGGGGCATCAGCGTCCACATGGGCCAGGAGTGGGGACTGGCGAACCAGTTCGCGCTGCTGATCGCCTGCGCGGCGATGGTCGTCCTGTGCATCTCGGCGCCGGTGATGTGGTGGAAGCGGCGGCCGTCCGCCGGGCTCGGCGTGCCAGAGGCGCCCCGGGACTGGCGCATCGTCCGGGGAGTCCTGGCGATGGCGGCGCTTGCCGGCGTGTTCTTCCCTCTGGTCGGCCTCTCGATGCTGGTGCTGGCGACGGTGGAGATCGGTCTGCTGCTCACGCGGCGTCGGCTCCGCGCGGCATGACGCAGATCGCATGACAAGGACGGCGGCCGGCCACGAGCCGGCCGCCGGCGCCCCGCCAATCCC
>CAXGVP010000025.1:0-15152 GCA_964013055.1 uncultured Albimonas sp. | reverse complement strand
CGCCCCATCAGCGCGTCGAGCGCACGGCTCGCCTCGCCCATCCGCGCGCAGGCCGCCTCGCCCAGCCGTGCGTCGCCCGCCAGCCCCAGCTCGTCCATCAGGTCCGCGTAGCCGGCGCGGGTCTTGCGGCCGATCACGCCGTCGGCCGGCCCCCCGTCGAGGAAGCAGGCCGCCAGTCCCCGCTGGACGGTCGCCAGGTCGTCACGCCCCAGGTCGTCGAGCGCGAGGTCGCGCGGCAGGGCGTCGAAAGCCGAGGGGTCGAACATCGCCGTCATCCAGGTGCAGGGCGCCGCGGCGCCGGGATGACGTAACGTTATCCCGGTGACCCCTCGCCGCCAAGCGCCCTCAGGCCGCCTTCTCCTGCGACTTCAGCAGGCGCTTCACCCCGGTCGCGGCGGCCACGGTCCCCTCGCGGGCGAAGGCCTCGTGGCGGGCGTCGATGCGGTCGGGGTCGTAGAGGTAGTTCACCATCGCCCCGCAGCCCCGCTCGACGCCCCCTTCCGAGAGGTCGGCGGGCCAGTGCACCGCCGCCAGCATCGCGCCGTTGCCCAGGTGGAAGCGGGCGACCGGGTCCTCGGGCCGGCCGTCGCCGCGCTTGCCCTCCAGCAGGTACTGCGCGGCCCGCCGCTCCATCCGCGGGACCAGAGCCTTCGCCTCGGCCTCGTCCTCGCGCCAGGCCCCGGCGGCAAGGCGCGCGCGCAGGTCCGCGGCCAGCGGATCGGCCCTGGCCGTGCGCTCCAGCCAGGCGGCGAAGCCGGGCACGGGGGAGAGGGTGACGAAGGTCTTGAGGTTGGGGAGTTCGCGCGACAGCTCCTGCACCACCTGCTTGATCAGGAACGAGCCGAAGGTGACCCCCTTCAGCCCCGCCTGGCAGTTGGAGATCGAGTAGAACACCGCCGTGTCCGCCTCCCGCGGATCCACCGCGCCGCCGCCCTCGAGCACCGGCGCGATGGCGCCCGGCACGCCGTCGGTCAGCGCCACCTCGACGAAGATCAGCGGCTCGTCCCCGGTGGCGGGATGGAAGAAGGCGAAGCAGCGCCGGTCGGGCGGGTCCAGCCGGCGGCGCAGGTCGTCCCAGTCGCGGATCTCGTGCACCGCCTCGTAGGCCACGATCTTCTCGAGGATCGCGGCGGGGGTGTTCCAGTCGATCTCGCGCAGCACCAGGAAGCCTCGGTTGAACCACGAGGCGAAAAGATGCGCGAAGTCCACGTCCAGCGGCTTCAGCGTGGGATCGGCCCGGGTCGCGGCCAGCAGGTCCTCGCGCATGCGCACCAGCGCGATGGTGCCGCCCGGGCACAGGTTGAGCGCCCGCAGCAGCGCCTGCCGGCGCGGCTCGACGGCCTGGAAAAGGCGCGCGAAGGCGGCCTCGGGGGTCTCGGGCGCGGGGGTATCGGCGGGTCCTGCCGCGCGCGCGGCCATCGCGGCCTCCCAGTCGGCGTAGGCTGTGCGCAGGGTCTCCACGTCGGGGCCGAGATCGTCGAGCAGGCGGTGGAAGAAGGCGGCGCGCTGACCGGGGTCGAGGCGCTGCCAGGCCTCCAGCGCCTCGGCCGCCGCGGCGATGCGCGAGGCGTCGCCGCCGGGCTTCATCAGCCGCGCGCAGGCCTCCTCCAGCCGCCGCTCCGGCGCGCCGCCGGCCGCGCTCGACCAGGGGCGGTCGTTGAGGCGCAGGGCCGAGAGCAGATCCTGGACGAAATCGATGTTGATGCTGGGCATCGGCGGACCTCCGGCGGGAAAAAACGGCCTTCCGATCCTAGCCGAGTCGCCCCCTGCGGTCGAAGGGAGCTTCGCGGCGAATCCAAGGCGCCGGGGCCCGGGGATTAAGCGGATGCTAAGAGGCGCGCGGGCAGAACATGACATGAAGGCGCCGTTCACGGTTGACGTGCCGCAGCGGCTGGGGCCTTGTCTTTCCTGAGAGGAAACACCGTGATTGTGAGTCGAGATCCCATGCTCCGCAGATCGTCCCCCGTCTTCGCCGCGCTGTCCGCGGCCGCCCTCGCAGCGGCGGCCTCGCCGGCGATGGCGGAGGGCGCGTCGCCCGCCTGGGATCCCGAGTGGAGCGGCGTCGCCAGCGAGCCGCCGCGCCGCTGGGGACCGCGCCTGCCGCAGCCGGTGCGCGACCTGCGCCGGCACGAGCCGGTGTGGCTGTTCCCCGAACGGCGGCCGACGGGCCGGCCGATCTACCTGTCGCCCTCGGTCGAGGCGACGCTGACCACGCCGGACCTGTCGATCTCGGGCGCCTATTTCGGCGAGCTGCCCTTCGGCCTGCCCGACCGCCTGCCCAAGGCGCAGATCACCGCCTCGGGGGAGATGCCGGACTTCGAGATGCCGGCGGAGCTGTCGTTCGATTCGATCATGGGCACGCTGCGCGACCTGCACCTGCCCGGCGGCGAGGCGCGCATCGACGTGGCCGGGCACTGGGCGACCGCGAGCTACGACACCGACGCCGGCCGCCTGAACCTGACCGCGCCGCTGATCGGCCTGGACCGCGACTACGAGGTGCAGACCGGCCGCGACGTCGAGCGGATCGTGCGCCGCCTGTGGCGCAAGCACCGCTCGACGATCGAGACCGCCTACCTGCAATGGTCGGCCGCCCACAATTCCAAGGACCCGGTGGCCGGCAACCCCTGGTCGACGATGACGCTGATGGCGACGGGCGGCATCGACTCGTTCTTCTACACCTCTTCGCTGGCCGAGAGCGGCGGGCGACCGGTGATGATGATGCGCGGGAACCTCGTGCCGACGGCGATGCCCGCGACCGGCGTGCCCTACCAGGCCGACGGCGGCGGGGTCGGCCTGCCCCGCTCGGGCCCGGTCCACGGCGGCGCGCCCGCCGGCTTCTCGGGCACCGCGACGGCGGCGGCGCCGCTGGGGCGCGACGGGCGCACGCAGCTGGTGTTCTCGGCGCCGGTCTCCTGGGCCTCCACCGGCGGGGCGCACCGGCTGAACGGCGCGGCCAGCGTCGGCCTGCTGGCCGAGGTGCTGCCGGACTGGACGCTGGGCATGATGGCCCAGGGCGGCATCGGCGCGCAGACCGACGCCGGCGCGGCCTGGCTCGCCGGCGGCTCGGTCGCCTCGCGCTACACGCTCGAGGGCGGCGGCGTGTCGGTGAGCTTCATGAACAGCGTCTCCAGCCTGACCACCCTGCCCTTCGAATACGCGGGCCGGTCGGTGGACTACGACCTGAACAACTTCGCCATGCGCAACGCCGTGGCGGCGGAGCGGCCGATCTCCGAGCCGGACGGCATCCGCCCGATGCACCTGCTGGGCGTCGAGCTGTCGGAGACCCGGTTCACCGGCGACGCCCTCTACATCGAGCAGAGCTGGGAAGCCGCGGTGACCTGGCGGCGCATCGAGCCGGGCCTGGGCGAGGTCGCCGCCGCCCGCCTCTCGGCGCTGGCCACCGACACCGGCGACACCGGCGCGCGCCTGTCGCTCGACCTGGCCTTCTGATCGCGGGGGCCACGGGCCCCTCCCTCGGATCCCGCGTCATCTTCGGCGGACCCCGCTCTCCGAGCGGCGCGGAGGGCGGCGTGCGACCGCCCTCCCGGCGATGCGTCCGCTCCCGCGATCGAGTGCGCCCGGTCGCCTTCCCCCGGGCCGGGTCGCCCCTCGCCCGCGCGACCGCCCGGCGGCGGCGCGGCGGAGCGGTCGACCGGAAGCGGCTGACCCGGCTCTCCGGCCGTGATCGCGACCGCCGCCTTGGCGGGGACGGCCCGCGCCTCGCCGCGCAGATCCGATGTCGAGCGGGTGATCTCCGTCTCTGCAACGCAGGCCGCGGGGCGACGACGCCCCCCCCGGGCCGAGGTGGCGCCCGGCAGCGAGGGGGCGGCTCGACCTGATCGCCAGCCCGGCGCCGAACGCACCCTCCACGACCGCCGGGTCGTCGCCGGCGGCCCCCTCCAGATCGATGACCGGGAGGAGCCCGGCGCCAGCCCCACAAGATGCGGCGAACGCGGGCACTGCCGTCGACGCCCCTTCCGGGAGGCCGGACCGCGCAGGGTGGTGCGCGGTGGACGCCCGCCCGCGATCGCTCCCCCCGGCCGCGAGGTCCCGGCCGAGTTCCGCCCGAGGAGGACGGCCTCCGGCGGGCGCCTGCAAGGCAAGCGCTGACCCCGGCGCCGCGACGGGGGGGGCCGGCACGGGCGGAGCGGCCGGTCAGGTCAAGGGCAAGCAGCCGCAAATCATCATGGGAATTATTGAAACAATCGCCGCCCCTCGTCTGGACGCGACGCAATCGCCTTCTGGCGAACGCGCCGCACAGGAAGTTCGCGACTGGACGCTAATAAATATTTTCAAGTCATGTTCATGCCACTATAGACCATGGGCGGCGGCCCACGGGTCGACCGCGCGTCCACGCCGACCGGTCCGGACCCGCCCGCCCGGTCCGGGCGCGGGGCCGGAGCGCAGGTCCGATCCAGGTTCCATAACGTCCGCCATGACTTCATCCTCGTCGCCGTCCCCAAGGTCCCCGGCCCGCCGTCGCGCCTCCGCACGCGGGCTGAGCCGGCCCCAGGCGATCGCCGAGACCCTGAAGGACTGGATCGTGGAGCAGGCGCTCGCGCCCGGCGACCGCCTTCCCCAGGAAGCGCAGCTGATCTCGATCCTCGGCGCCTCCAAGGGCACGGTGCGCGAGGCGCTGCGCGTGCTCGAGACCCAGGGCCTGATCCGCACCCGCACCGGCCCCGGCGGCGGCGCGTTCATCACGCCCGTGCGCGGCGACCACGCGGCGCTGCTGCTCGCCAACCTGTTCTATTTCGAGCGGCCCGAGCTTGCCGACCTGCTGGAGATGCGCCGCGCGCTGATGCCGGGGCTCGCCGCCGACCTCGCCCGCTCGCTGGCGCCCGAGGACGTCGACGCGCTGGCCGAGGCCGCGGCCCCGCTGCGCGCGGCGTCGAGGCCCGAGGCCCGCCGCCTCGCCGCGCTCGCCTTCGACGAGGCGCTGGCCGCCGCATCCGCCAACCCGCTGATGCGCTTCACCTGCGGCTTCGTCGCCCGGACGCTGGGCGAGCTGATCGAGGTCCCGGCCGCCGCGCTTCCCGCCGACGGGTTCGAGGGGGGGTGGAGCGAGGCGTTCCTCGCCGCCCTGCGCGCGCGCGACGCCGAGGCCGCCGCGCGGGCGATGGACACGCGGCTCACGCAGGAGGGCGATGCCCTGCGCGCCGCCGGGGCGGTGGTCGCGCGCCGCTTCCTCGTCTCCCGCGCCGCGCGCTGATCTCCTGAAACGAGGTCGCTCAGCCCCCGCGCAGGGGCGCGCCAGCCATTCGCGCAAGACTGCGCGGATGATCAGCCCTCCCGCAGGCGCGCGCGGATGTTGCGCGGCGTGATCCGGCGGCCGGTGCGGGCGTCGCACATCACCGGCTCGACCGGGGCGCCGTCCTCGCGGAATTCGTAGACCAGCGGCGGTCCCCCCTCGACCGGCAGGTGCGCGTCGGCCCAGCCCACGAGGCTCAGCAACACCGGCTGCAGGTCCAGGCCCCGCTCGGTCAGGCGGTATTCGTGGCGCGGCGGCCGCTCCTGGTACTGCGCCCGCTCCAGCACGCCCGCGGCCTCCAGCTTGCGCAGGCGGTCGGCGAGCACATGGCGGGTGACGCCGAGGCTTTCCTGGAATCGCTCGAACCGGCGGGTCCCGCGGAAGCAGTCCCGCAGGATCAGCAGCGTCCAGCGGTCCCCGATCACCGACAGGGCCCGGGCCACCGGACAGGTCTCGTCGCTCAGCTCGTTCCAGCGCATGGGCCGGGTATAGCACGGGTTGACAGGTTCCGAAAGGGAACGCACTGTCAGGGTGCGTTCTGAAACAGAACCCAGAATCCGAGGAGCCCCCGATGACCGACGCCACGCCTCCCGCCACGACCCGGACCCGCAGCTACGACTACGAGGTCGCGAGCTTCGATCCCGCGGCGATGATGCGGCTGTCGGGGCTGGACTACATGCGCGCGCTGGTGGCCGGCGAGATCGGCTCGCGCCCCTCGATCGGGGCCACCATTGGCATGGGCATCCCCTACGACATCGAGCCCGGCTCGGTGCGCTTCGACGCCGAGCCGTCGGACTTCGTGCTCAACCCGCTGGGCACGGTGCACGGGGGGTTCGCGGCGACGGTGCTGGATTCGGCGCTGGGGGTGGCGGCGCATACGGTGCTGCCGCCGGCGCATGGCTACACCACCGCCGAGCTGAAGGTGAACTACACCCGCGCGATCCTGCCCACGACCGGGACCCTGACCTGCACCGGCACGGTGGTCCACGCCGGCCGGCGGATGATCACCACCGAGGCGCGGCTGGTCGGCAAGGCCGACGGCAAGCTCTACGCCCACGGCTCGGCCACGCTCTTCGTGATGCCGATGGGCAAGGACGCCTGAGATGAGCCTCGCCGCCACTCCGGCCCAGGGGCGCGAAGCCGCCCGCGCCGCCCGCACCCGCCGCCTGCTGACCGGGCCCATCGCGCCGACGCTGGCGCGCATGGCCGCGCCCAACGTGCTGGCGATGGTCGTCACCGCCGCCGTCTCGATCGCCGAGGCGGGCTTCGCGGGGCGTCTGGGCGTCTCGGCGCTGGCGGGGCTGGCGATGGTGTTCCCCTTCGTGATGCTGACCCAGATGCTCTCGGGCGGGGCGTTCGGGGGCGCGATCTCGGCCGCCGTGGCGCGCGCGCTGGGGGCGGGAGACCTGCGGCGGGCCGAGCGGCTGGCCCTGCACGCCTGCGTCATCGCGCTGGTGGCCGCCGCCCTGACCGCGGTTCTGATGGCCGCCTTCGGCGAGCCGCTCTTCACCCTGCTGGCCGGCGTGCGGGGCGAGGCGAGCGGCGGCGCGGTGGCCGCCGCCCTGACCTACGCCGCCGTGTTCTTCCCCGGCTGCTTCGCCCACTGGCTCTGCAACGCCATGCTCTCCGCCGTGCGCGGGACCGGGGACATGGCGACGCCTTCGTTGATCCTGCTGCTGTCCGCGCTGGGCTCGATCCCCGCGGCGGGGGCGCTGTCGCTGGGCTGGGGGCCGTTCCCGGAGTGGGGGATGGCAGGCCTCGCGGCGGGCCAGGTGGTGGCCTATTCCATCGGCTCGCTGGCGGGGCTGGCGGTCTGGGCCTCGGGGCGGTCGGGTCTGAGCCTGCGGGGCGCCATCGCGCCGCTGCAGGGGGCGCTGTTCATGGACATCCTGCGGGTGGGCCTGGTGGCCTCGTTGTCCGCGATCCAGACGGTGACCACGATCGTGGCGATGGTCGGCCTGGTGGGTCGCTTCGGAGAGCCGGCGCTGGCGGGCTATGGCCTGGGCGCGCGGCTGGAGTTCCTGATGGTCCCCGTGGTCTTCGGCATCGGGGCGGCGATGACCGCGATGGTCGGCGCCTGCATCGGCGCCGGCGACCGCGCCCGGGCCCTGCGCGTGGCCTGGACGGGCTCGTTGGCCGCGGCGGTGATCGTGGGCGGCGTGGGGCTGCTCTGCGCCGTCGCGCCCGACCTGTGGCTGCGCCTGTTCCTGCCGGCGGAGGCCGAGGCCTCGCTGGCCGCCGGGCGGCAGTATTTCGGCCTGGTCGGCCCGTTCTACGGCTTCTTCGCGCTGGGGCTGGCGCTGTATTTCGCCTCCCAGGGGGCGGGGCGGGTGCTGTGGCCGGTGCTGGGCGGCTTCGTTCGCCTGTTCGTCGCCATCGGCGGCGGGCTGCTGGCGGTCGAGGCGCTGGACCTGGGCCTGCGCGGCGTCTTCGGGGCGGTGGCGCTGGGGATGCTCGCCTACGGGCTGATGACCGCGGCCGCGATCCGGATGGGGGCCTGGGGCCGACCCTGACGGCCTCTCGCTCCCTTTTCTGGGCGCCGTCTGCGGACGGCGCCCTTTTTCGTGCCCGGCTACTGCGTGGCGCTGCGCCCGGCCGCGCGCAGGCGGGCGGCCTCTGCCGGAGCGATCACCGGGGCGCCCAGCGTCTCGGCCCGGGCGGCGGCGACGGCGGCCTCGACCTTCAGGCTCTCGGCGACCTGCGCGCCGGCGGCGGGATCGGGCGCGCCGGGGCCGACCTCTCCCGGCGGCGGCATGTCGGGCACGTCGGCCAGCCGCGGCCAGGCGCCGTCGGCAGGCTCAGGCGTCTGCGGCAGGTCGAGGCCCGCGAAGGCCCCGCGCGGCCCGGTCAGCGGGTCGTCGAGCCCGCAGCCGGAGACGGCGATTCCGCAAAGCAACATTGTTGCTGCGATGCACAATGACGCAGTGGTGCTCACGGGTTTGTTCGCCTGCTCGATTGGATGCATTATGTGTCGGAGCATAACGACCGTCGGCTGGCCAGACCAGCGCGACACGAAGCTTCGGCCGTGCAATGAGCCGGAGCTCGACCCGGAGGAAGACCAGATGGAAGAACGCGACCTCGCATCCCAGGCCGCGGATGTCGCCGCGGACTACACCGCCTTCGCCGGCAACATGGCCAAGGTGATGGAGACCAGCCAGGGGATCTGGATGCGCCTGATGCAGGCGCAGGCCAAGGACGACCGGCCGATCCACGCCGACCCGCTCAACGCCCTTCCCGCCATGGCCGAGCTGCAGCAGGCCTTCCTCAACCACCCCCACCAGGTGGCCGAGCGCAGCCTGCAGCTGTGGCTGGCGCAGGCCGAGCTGATGCGCCGCGCCACCGCCCAGTGGCTGGGGACCGAGCCGCCTCGCCCCGTGGCGAGCCCCGCCCGCGGCGACAAGCGCTTCAAGCACGACCGCTGGACCGACGACCGGATCTTCGACTACATCAAGCAGTCCTACCTGCTGACCGCGGAATACCTCGAGCATGTCGCCGACGACGTGGGCGAGGAGATGGACCCCCGCGACCGCAAGAAGATCGCCTTCCTCACCAAGCAGTTCGTCGAGGCGATGTCGCCGACGAACTTCGCCGCCATGAACCCCGAGGTGCTCGAGACCACGTTCGAGCAGAAGGGCGAGAACCTGGTGCGCGGCCTGAAGATGATGGCCGAGGACCTGGAGCGCGGCAAAGGCAGCCTGATCATCCGCCAGACCGACATGGACGCCTTCCAGGTCGGGCGCGACATGGCGGTGACCGACGGCCAGGTGGTGTTCCAGAACGAGGTGATGCAGCTCATTCAATACGCGCCGACGACCGAGCAGGTCCACGCGACGCCGCTGCTGTTCATCCCGCCCTGGATCAACAAGTACTACATCCTCGACCTCAACACCCAGAAGTCGCTGGTCAAGTGGATGACAGAGCAGGGGTTCACCGTCTTCCTGATCAGCTGGGTCAATCCCGACGAACGGCAGAAGGACGAGACCTGGGACAGCTACCTCGAGAAGGGCGCGCTGACCGCGATCGACAAGGTTCTGGAGGAGACCGGGCAGAAGACGCTCAACGTCACCGCCTACTGCATCGGCGGCACGCTGGCGGCGACGATGCTGGCCTACATGAAGAAGACCGGCGACAAGCGGGTGAAGTCCTGCACGTTCTTCACCGCGCTGACCGATTTCGAGGACGCGGGCGACCTGCAGGTCTTCGTGGACGAGAACACGCTGCGGGTGGTCGACGAGCAGATGTCCAAGGGCTACCTGCCCGCCGAGTCCATGGCGAACACGTTCAACATGCTGCGGGCCTCGGATCTGATCTGGAACTACGTCGTTTCGAACTACTACCTAGGCAAGGATCCGTTCCCGTTCGACCTGCTCTACTGGAACGCGGATTCGACGGCGATGCCGGCGAAGGTGCACCACTACTACCTCGAGAAGTTCTACCACGGGAACGCGCTCAGCAAGGGCGACCTGCGGGTGCTGAACATGCCGGTGGCCCTGTCGGACGTCTCGGTGCCGGTCTACCACGTCGCCTCGAAGGAGGATCACATCGCCCCGGCGGCCGCGGTCTACCGCGGCGCGCGCCTGATGACGGGGGTGAAGGAGATGCGCTTCGTGGTGGCGGGCTCGGGCCACATCGCGGGCGTGGTGAACCCGCCGGAAATGAAGAAGTACCAGCACTGGGTGGACGGCGACATGAACGCCGAAGACGTCGCCGGCTACCTCGCCACCGCCGAGGAGCGCCCCGGCTCCTGGTGGCCCGACTGGGCGGCCTGGCTGGCCAAGAAGTCCGGCCGGATGGTCGCGGCCCGGGAGCCGGGCGCGGTGCTGGGCACGATCGAGCCGGCGCCGGGGAGCTATGTGAAGCGGCGGTTCGACGAGGGGTGAGTCTTTGAACCGGCTCCGGCAATAATGCGAGGCTCGCTGCGGTTGCGGCGAGCCTCGTGTCTTTGATCAAGGACGGGATCGGAAATCACTTGGCTGCGGGTTGCGAGGCCGAACTGCGTCAGGCGCGGCGCGCGCCCCTGAAGAATGCCCCGCAAGCGAACACGGCGCCGGCGAGGAGCAGGACAGGCGGGGGCAAGGGCACCGACGAAAGATGGTCATCCGACACTCTGACGGTCGAGAGGTAGCCGCCATCCGCGCCCCAGTAGTCGACGTCGGCAGACAATGGCCCGGGCCCATCACGAGTGATGCTCACCCAACTGACAGGCGAAGCTCCCGTCGTGTAAAGCAAGCTCAAGTCCGCAGACCCGACGGACACACCCCAGCGGGTGGTCAGGTTGTTGGAAAAATTGAGGGGATTGTTGAATGTTCCGCTCGCATAGAATTGGTAGTCATCATTTATCGGGTCCGTGTCCTCTCTCGGATGCATGCTCCAGCCACCGAAGAGGTCGGCCGTCAACGAGGTTGTGCCGTCCCCAACATCCAGAAGAACGCGCTCGACGAATTCACCATCTTCTATCATGAAAAAGCTCGCCCAGACATCGCTGGGCGACGTCAAGATCGACACATGCATCGTCTCAAGATCGCTGTTGTACTTGCTGCCCCCGGTTATTGGTCCTTCGGGAAATGCCCAATAGATCTCGACATAGGGCCGCGACTCAGCTGGTTCGCCGATGTTGTTGGTGACAGGCCCCGTCATGGTCACGGTCGTCAGAAATGCGAGCGCCTGCGCCTCCGGTGCCACCACGGGCGACAGAGCGAGCATTGAAAGGGCGACAGGGCAAGCCAGCTTCGAAATCATCTGCGTCTCCAGTCTCTCGGTCCGTCAAATCGGCCCGCGGGAGGAAACGCGACCTCCGCGCGCCGGCGCGGAGCCGTCTGCACCTCCTGAAAGACTGGGCAGGTGGGTCGCCTCGCTCTAGGCGCCGAAATCGATACCTTGACGTATCGTCAGATAAGCCCGCGAACCAGAGCGATCGCCAGCGCCTGCTCCCGGGTTCGAGCGCCCAGGCGCCGACGGGCAGAGGCGAGGAACTTCGCCGCGGTCACCGGCTGCACGCCCATCCGCTCGGCGATCCGCTGCACCTGACAACCCTCTGCAAGCCAGCGCAGGGCTTCCGCTTCGCGCGGGCTGAGCAGCGGGCCGGAGCGGTGCACATGCGGCTCCCCCGCTGCCGCAGTCCTGGGATCGTAGCGTGCCGTCAGCAGAGCGGTGACCAACCGCACGCGGACCACCGTCTCAGCGCGGAGCATCGCTTTGGCACGGTCGGCGCTTCCGGCCATAGTCACAACGCCTGCCGCATGCCCCAGCGCCCCCGTAGGAGAGAGAAGCGCGGCGCGCACGCCCCGCCCGTCCAGGAAATCGCATAGCAGATCGACCGAGCCGATCGGCCGACTGACCAACCGTGCGGTCACATCAAGATGCACGGTTTGTACCCCAGCCCGGCAGTAGCCTAGCCAGGGGTCCGCGGCCTGCACCCCCTCGGACATGTACTCCGCCAATGCATCCGGAGGGAGGGTGCTGTGCACCACGACCTCGACCGGATCGTCGTGAAACTCAACCCCGAAGGACATATGGTCGGCGCCCAGACGCTCGAACAAAACAGCCGCAGCATCCCACATCTTGGTCACGTCGGGGGATTCGTCTAGGGCGTCGATGGCATCAATCAGGAATGTGTCCATGCAACTGCCACCGAACTAAGCAGACCGGCCCCGTGAAGCCCCAATGCGGCATCATGGAGCCAAATCGCGGGATCAGTAAAGTGGCAGTTGCGTCAACTTTCAGGTCGGACACCGGCCCGATGGATCACTCCGCCGCGACCGCCTCCGCCTCCTGCGCCGCGATGAACCGCTCCGCCTCCAGGGCCGCCATGCAGCCCATGCCGGCGGAGGTGACCGCCTGGCGGTAGACGTGGTCGGTGACGTCGCCGGCGGCGAAGACGCCGGGGATGGAGGTGGCGGTCGTGCCGGGCTCGACCTTCACGTAGCCGCCGTGGTGGAGCTCCAGCTGGCCCGCGACCAGCTCCGAGGACGGCGAGTGGCCGATGGCGATGAAGACGCCGGCGCAGTCGCGGACCTGCTCGGCGCCGGTCGCGACGTGGCGCAGGCGCACGGCCGTCACGCCCAGGGGATCGCTCTCGCCGATCACCTCGTCGAGGAGGTGGTCCCAGATCACCTCGACCTTGGGGTTCTTGAACAGGCGGTCCTGCAGGATCTTCTCCGAACGCAGGGAATCGCGGCGGTGCACCAGGGTGACCTTCGAGGCGAAGTTGGTCAGGAACAGCGCCTCCTCGACCGCGGTGTTGCCGCCGCCGATCACCACCACCTCCTTGCCGCGGTAGAAGAACCCGTCGCAGGTCGCGCAGGCGGAGACGCCGAAGCCCTTGAACCGCTCCTCGGACTCGAGGCCCAGCCAGCGGGCCTGGGCGCCGGTGGCGAGGATCACCGCCTCGGCCAGGATCACCTCGCCGCCGTCGAGCTCGGCCCGGAACGGGCGCTGCGAGAGGTCCAGGCGGCCCACCAGGTCCGAGATGATCTCGGTCCCCATGGCGCGGGCGTGGGCCTCCATCCGCTCCATCAGGGCGGGGCCCATGACCTCCGTGTCGCCGGGCCAGTTCTCCACCTCGGTGGTGATGGTCAGCTGGCCGCCGGGCTGGATGCCCTGCACCAGCACCGGCTCGAGCATCGCGCGGGAGGCGTAGACCGCCGCGGTATAGCCCGCGGGACCCGAGCCGATGATCAGAACCTTCACGCGCCGAACGTCGCCCATGTCCGCCTCCGCCGTCTCAAGAGAAGAGCCCCATATAGACAAGCCGGGGGCCGGCCGAAACCCCGCCCCCCGCGGTTGCGCGTCACGGGCGCGGGAGGGCGACGCCCGCCCGCGCGCGCGGGCCTGTCCCGGCCGGGAGGCGCGCGGGCCTATCCCAGCCGGGCGGCGAGGGCGGCGGCCGCGGCCTCGGCCTGGGCCAGCGGCGCGACCTCCCAGGTCAGCAGGCGGCCGTCCCATTCGCGCGAGGCGCCGGCGCGCCAGAGCGCCTCGTGGAAGCGCCCGAGCTTGGGCGACAGGCCGTCGAGCCCGAGCACATGCACCGGCACGCCGGCCGAGGCGGCCTCGGAGGCCATGTTGACCGAATCCGCCGTCACCAGCGCCGCCGTCGCCAGGCCCAGGATCCCCGGATAGGGGTTCGCCCCCGCGCCGTCCCAGATGTAGGCCTTCGGCGCCGCGCGGCGCAGCGCCAGGCCCAGCCCCTCGGGCGAGCGGCGCGAGAGGGTGACCATGATCCCCCAGCCCTTCGCCGTCGCCTGCTCCAGCGCCTCGACGAGGCGCATGGTCAGCGTCGGCGACCAGCGGGCCGAGCGGCTGGGCCCGCCGACCAGCACCGCCAGGCGCGGCTCGGGCAGGCGGGCGAGGGCGGCGGACCACAGGCTCGCCTCCGCCGCCGCCAGTTCCGGCGTGACCCGCGAGAGGGAGCCGAGGGTCGTGATCACGTTCTCCCCCGACAGCCGGTCGTGCTCGGGGACGATCACCGCGTCGAAGGCCGACAGGCGCATGCCGGGGTTGAGGATCTGCACCGCCCGCGTGGTCCCGCCCGACAGCCGGCGCATCGCCGCCGCGACCGGGGCCGAGCGGCGGCCGGCCGAGATCACCAGCTCCGGCCAGGGCCGCGCGAGGCCTGCGCCCCGGTCCTCGAGCGCCGAGAACGGCCAGCCGCCCTCGCGCGCGGGCGCCGCCGCCCAGGCCATCGCCGGAAGGCGGGCGGGGCCGGGGCGGGGGGTGGCGCGGCGGATCTCCGCCGGGGCCCAGCCATGGGCCTCCAGCGCGCGGGCGAGCGCCAGCGCCGGCCCCTCGTTTCCGGGCCGTCCGTCCGTCACCACCCAGACGTCGCGCAGGTTCGTGCCCTGCCTCACTGCGTGCCGTCCCTCATGCCGTGGGAGCGCTCCCTTTCCGAATCTTGCGCTTTTGCGCAACATCATTGCATTGTCCCGCCCGACCGGAGCAATCCGGCCCCTCCGCCGGTCCGCCGGCGCCCTGATTCCCGTGCCCGGCCGCCTCTCGCGCCGGGCGCCCCGTCGCCCAGGATGCCGAATGCCGCCCGCCAAGCTGGACCCGATCGACCGCAAGATCCTCGCAGAACTGCAGGCCGACGGCCGCATGACCAACGTCGAGCTCTCGCGCCGGGTCGGGATCTCGGCGCCGCCGTGCCTGCGCCGCGTGCGCGCGCTGGAGGAGACGGGCTTCATAGAGGGCTATCATGCGAGGGTCGATTCCCGGGCGCTGGGGTTCGAAGTCGCGGTATTCGCAATGATATCCCTGCGCAACCAGGCGGAACGGGACCTGAACGAATTCGAGGAACGCGTGCGTTCGTGGCCGCTTGTGCGCGAATGTCACATGCTGAACGGCGAAATCGACTTCATCCTGAAGTGCGTGGCCCCGGATCTGTCGACCTTCCAGAAGTTCCTGACCCGGGACCTGGTCTCGGCGCCGAACGTGGCCTCGGTGAAGACCTCGCTGGTGATCCGCGAGACCAAGTGGGAGCCGGGCGTCCCCTTCGACGTGCTCGAGGCGCGGGCCGAGGATTGAGCCTGCCGGCCCCGGCGCGCCGCCCCCGCAGGAGCCGGCGCCCCAGGAGCGCGCCCCACAGGAGCGTCCGATGATCGATTTCGACCTCGACCGTTTCGCGGTGATCGCGGACGTGCATGGCAACGCCGATGCGCTGGCCGCGGTGCTGGCGGACATCGACGGGCTTGGCCTGCGCTCGATCTTCAACCTGGGCGACCATGTCTCCGGCCCGCTGGCCCCGCGCGAGGCGCTGGAGCTGACGATGGCGCGCGAGGGGATGATCTCGGTGCGCGGCAACCATGACCGCTGGGTCGTGGCGGGCGGGGAGAACATGTATCCCTCCGACCGCCTGGCGCGCGAGGCGCTGGCCGAGGAGCAGCTGGCCTGGCTCGACGCCCTGCCC